>JAEWVY010000133.1 GCA_023396625.1 Pseudomonadota bacterium
CTTGGCAGCTCTCCAGACCACGGCCGGCGCCTGACCATCGAGGCGCCTCCCGACTACCTTGACGACGCCCGCCCGGGGGACAGCATCGCCGTCAATGGCGCCTGCATGACGATCACCGCTCTCGTCCCGGGCGACCACCAGTTTTCCGTCGATGTTTCCGCCGAATCGCTGGACAAGACCGCCGGGCTGGATCAGCCCGGTCCGGTCAACCTTGAAAAAGCCCTCCGCGCAGGAGACCGGCTCGGGGGACACATTGTCTCGGGCCATGTGGATGGCATCGGCACCGTCACGCATTTCGCCCGGGTGGGTGAAAGCTGGGAACTGCGTGTCCTGGCCGCAAGGGCGCTTGGAAAATACCTGACCTACAAGGGGTCGATCACGGTCAATGGGGTCAGCCTGACCGTCAACCGTGTCGCCGATACCCAGGCCGGTTGCGAGTTCAGCATCAACCTGATTCCCCACACCGTGCAAAACACCACGCTGGGCACGCTCGACGCAAAGCGCCGGGTCAATCTCGAAATCGATCTGATGGCGCGCTATGTCGAGCGCATGCTCCATGCCACGCCGCAGGAAACCGCCAAGGAGGCGCCATGAGCCCCGTCACCCCCACGCCCATTTCACCGGTCGAGGAGATCGTCGCGGACATGCGGGCGGGCCGGATGGTGATCCTCGTCGACGAAGAGGATCGCGAAAACGAGGGTGATCTCGTGCTCGCCGCGGACCACGTCACGCCCGAAGCCATCAACTTCATGGCCCGCTTTGGCCGGGGCCTGGTTTGCCTGACCCTGACACGCGAACGCTGTGAATACCTGCGCCTGCCTCCCATGGCGGCACGAAACGGCACCGCCTACAGCACAGCTTTCACCGTCTCCATCGAGGCGGCGGAGGGCGTGACCACCGGTATTTCAGCCGCGGACCGGGCCCACACGGTGCGCGTTGCCGTCGCCCGCGAGAGCGTGCCTGCCGACCTGGTCCAGCCCGGGCACATCTTCCCGCTTCAAGCCGTCGATGGCGGTGTGCTCATGCGCGCAGGACACACCGAGGCCGGCTGTGATCTGGCGGCCATGGCCGGCTGCGCTCCCGCGGCCGTGATCTGTGAAATCATGAAGGATGACGGCACCATGGCCCGTCTTCCCGATCTGCAGCTGTTCGCCGCCACCCATGGGTTGAAGATCGGCACCATCGCCGACCTCATTGAACACCGCAGCCGCACCGAATCGCTGGTTGAAAAAGTCAGCTCGCGCGTACTCCAGACCGCCTGGGGCGAGTTCACCGCGCACGCTTTCCGCGACAAGCCGAGCCAGTCGGTGCACATCGCACTCGTGAAAGGCACATGGCCTGCAGACGCTGAAGTGCCGGTGCGGGTGCACGAACCGCTGTCCGTGCTCGACCTGCTGGAGGCCAGCCGCGCCATGCACTCGTGGAGCCTGGACGCCAGCCTGCACCATCTCGACGCGCACGGCATGGGGGTGGCCGTCCTGCTCAACTGCGGCGAAAGCGCCGAGCAGCTTCTGGCCCAGTTCGAAGGCCGCGCGCGCGCCAGCCAGGCTCCCGAGCGCGGTCGCATGGATCTGCGCACCTATGGCATCGGCGCGCAGATTCTGCGTGAATGCGGTGTGCACAAGATGAAACTCATGGGTGCGCCGCGGCGCATGCCCAGCATGGCCGGCTACGGCCTCGAAATCACCGCTTACATCCCCAAGGAATGACATCATGTTTGGCGCAGAAAAAGGAACAGCCGACGCCCTGGACGGCAAGAAGCTCTACATCGGCATCGTTCAGGCCCGTTTCAATGAGAGCATCACGGAAGCCCTGGCCCGAGCTTGCGTGGCCGAACTGCAAGCCCTGGGGGTGAACCCCAAGCATATCGACCACGTCCGTGTGCCAGGTGCGCTGGAAGTGCCTCTGGCGCTGCAAGCCCTGGCCGAGCGGGACAAATACGACGCGTTGATTGCGCTGGGCTGCATCATCCGCGGCGAGACCTATCACTTCGAACTGGTGGCCAACGAGTCGGGAGCCGGGGTCAGCCGCGTCGCGCTCGACTATCAGCTGCCCGTGGCCAACGCCATCCTCACCACGGAGAACATCGAGCAAGCCGTGGCCCGGCAGGATGACAAGGGGCGCGACGCCGCGCGCGTGGCCGTCGAAATGGCCAATCTGCTGGAAACTTTGTCATGACCCAGGCCACCGACGACAACGCGATGACGGCCCCCTCCCAGGCCCGCTCGCCCCGGGCGGCCGCCGGCACGCGCAGGACCAACCGATCCGGGCGCAGCCGCGCGCGGGAATTCGCCTTGCAGGCCCTGTACCAGCATCTCGTCGGCGGCAATGCCGCCAGCGAGATCGACGCCTTCACCCGCGACCTGGCGGGATTCCACAAGGCCGATGCCGCGCACTATGACGCCCTGCTGCACGGCTGCATTGCACAGGCCGCGGCGCTCGACGCCCTGATCCTGCCGCTGCTGGATCGCAAACTGGCGGAGATATCGCCGATCGAGCGCGGCGTGATGTGGATTGGGGCCTGGGAGCTCCAGCATTGCCCGGACGTTCCGTGGCGAGTGGTGCTCAACGAATGCATCGAACTGGCGAAGGAATTCGGCGGCACCGATGGCCACAAGTACATCAATGCCGTGCTCAACGGTCTGGCGCCGACGCTGCGGGCGGCCGAAGTGGCGGCCGACCGCCAGGCCGGCAAGGCCCGCCCATGAGGGTCTCCACGCGCGCGGGGCGCATCGAACCCTTTTACGTGATGGAGGTGGCCAAGGCCGCGGAGGCGCTGGCCCGCCAGGTGGCGGGGTCGGAAGCCCCGATGCTTTTTCTCAACATCGGCGAACCCGACTTCACCGCGCCGCCGCTGGTGCAGGAAGCCGCCACCCGCGCCATCCGCGATGGCGCCACGCAATACACCCCTGCCACAGGCATCGACGCACTGCGCGAACGCATCAGTGGCTGGTACGCGAGCCGCTTCGGAGCAAGCGTCCCTCCGCGCCGCATCGTCATCACCGCGGGCGCGTCCGCCGCGCTGCAGCTGGCCTGCCTGGCCCTGATCGATCCGGGTGACGAGATCCTCATGCCCGATCCGAGTTACCCCTGCAACCGGCATTTCGTCAGCGCGGCCGAGGGAACGGCGGTGCTGCTTCCGACAACGGCCTCCGAGCGTTTTCAGCTCAGCGCCGACAAGGTGTGGGCCGCATGGGGACCCAAGACCCGCGGCGTCCTGCTGGCCTCGCCGTCGAACCCCACGGGCACTTCCATCCATCCGGATCAACTGCGACGTATCCACGAAGTCGTGCGCCAGCACGATGGCATCACGCTGATCGACGAAATCTACCTGGGCCTGAGCCACGACAACGCTTTCGGACAGACTGCGCTCGGCCTCGATGACCAGATCATCAGCATCAACAGTTTCTCCAAATACTTCAACATGACCGGCTGGCGCCTGGGCTGGATGGTGGTGCCCGACGCCCTGGTGCCGGTGGTCGAGAAGCTGGCTCAGAACCTGTTCATCTGCGCCAGCACGGTGGCGCAGCGCGCTGCGCTGGCCTGCTTCGAGCAGGACAGTCTCGCTGAATATGAACGTCGGCGCACGGCCTTTCGCGAGCGCCGCGACTTCTTCATCCCGGCCCTCAATGCCATGGGCCTGAACGTTCCCGTCGTGCCCGACGGCGCCTTCTACGCCTGGGCGGACTGCAGCCGCGCCTGCGCCAGGCTCGGTGTCCAGGACAGCTGGGACTTTTCCTTCGAACTCATGCGGCAGGCCCACGTGGCCGTCACGCCCGGGCGCGATTTCGGCACCGCCGAAACCGGCCGCTTCGTCCGTTTTTCCACAGCCAACTCCCTGGCCAACCTTCAGGAAGCGGCCCGGCGCCTGGAGGCCTTGCTGGGATGAAAACGGCCAATGTCCGGATCCAGAATGAATTTTCCTGGCCCGTCCGCGTCTATTGGGAAGACACCGACGCCGGAGGTATCGTGTTCTATGCCAACTATCTGAAGTATTTCGAACGGGCGCGCACCGAATGGCTGCGCTCGCTCGGCCTGGGCCAGCAAGCCCTTCGCGACACCCTCGGCGCGCAGTTCGTCGTAAGTGAAGCCACCGTCAAATTCCATCGACCCGCCCGGCTCGACGACGAGCTCCGGGTCACGGCCAGCCTGCGCGATGCCGGGCGCGCGTCGCTCACCATCGACCAGCGCGCCGAACTGATCCACCGCGCCGAACCCGGCCATTTCCCACCGCCCTGCTGCGAAGCGACGGTCCGCATCGGCTGGGTGGACGCCACCACGCTCAAGCCCGCGCGCCTGCCTGCCCACATCCTGGATGCCCTGAAACCATGAATGCAAATCTCTCGATCCTGAGTCTGGTGCTTCACGCGAGCCCGGTGGTGCAGTTCGTCATGCTGCTGCTGATGGCGGTGTCCGTCGCCAGCTGGGCGGCGATCTTCCGCAAACTGTTTGCCTTGAAGCGCGTCAGGTCGCTGAACGACGCGTTCGAGCGCGAATTCTGGTCAGGCACCAGCCTGAACGACCTGTATTCGGCGGCGGCGCAGAATGCGAAAAACGCCGGCCCCATGGAGCGCATCTTCGCCAGCGGCATGCGGGAATACCAGAAACTGCGCGAGCGCCGCATTGCCGACCCGGGCACGCTGCTCGACGGCGCGCGTCGGGCCATGCGCGCCAGCTACCAGCGCGAACTCGACGCCGTGGAGTCCAACCTGTCGTTCCTCGCCTCGGTCGGGTCCGTCTCGCCCTACCTGGGCCTGTTCGGCACGGTCTGGGGCATCATGCACGCGTTCACCGGGCTGGCCAGCCTGCAGCAGGTGACCTTGTCGACCGTGGCTCCGGGCATCGCCGAGGCCCTGGTGGCCACCGCCATCGGCCTGTTCGCGGCCATCCCCGCGGTGGTGGCCTACAACCGGTTCGCCCACGACATCGACCGCGTCGCCAACCGGATCGAGACCTTCATCGAGGAGTTCTCCAACATCCTGCAGCGCAACCTCGGCGGGACCGCAGCCACCCCGTCAGGCCACTAGGGCCTGCTCACACTGTTTTTGCCAGATGCGTTGCGAGTCAAAAAGGTCATGCGCAAGGCGCGGGACGCAGACGGGCCGGGTGGCCCGGCGAGGCTTCGCAACGCGGCGCATGGCCTTTTTGATCGCAACCCGGAGGGAACATGGATAAAACGGCGCCACTCGGCGTTGCACTCCTAGGCCAGGCGTCCAGCCTGGCCGTCGTCGCGCGCCTTGATTGGCGCTGTTTCAACCCTGTTCGCACTGGCAAAAACAGTGTGAACAGGCCCTAGAAAGTCCGTCCCATGCCCTCCGTCGCACCGCGCGGCCGCGGCCGCCGCACCATCAGCGAAATCAACATGGTGCCCTTCATCGACGTGATGCTGGTGCTGCTGATCATTTTCATGGTCACAGCCCCATTGATCACGCCCAGCCTGATCGACCTGCCCACCGTCGGCAAAGCGCGGAAGCAGCCCGACCAGGTCATCCAGATCGAAATCGGCAAGGATGAGATCTTGACGCTTAAAACCACCGGGAACAAACCCCGCAGGCTCACGCTGCGCGAGGTGGCGGCGGTGGTCAGGCAGGCCCAGGCCGGGCAGACGAATTCAGCCGTCGTCATCAGCGCCGACCGCAGCGTGAAATACGAGACGGTGGTCAAGGTCATGGACACGCTGCAGCGCGCGGACGTCCAGCGCGTGGGCCTGTCCGTGCAACTGGCGCCCTGAATCCCGCCCCGCAGCCCCATGCACGCCCTCGCCCTCGACCGCGCCGAATTCGGGCCACCGCCGCCCCCGGGACGGATGCGCTCCCTGGTGCTTGCGCTGCTGGCCCATCTGCTGCTCGTGGGCGCGCTGACCTGGGGCGTGAATTGGAAGCGTGACACCGTCAACACGGTCGAAGCCGAACTGTGGGCCGCCGTTCCCCGAGAAGCGGCACCCGCGCCGGTGGAACCACCTCCGACGCCGCAACCCCCTCCTCCGCCCCCCACACCGCAACCCAAGCCCCAGCCCGTGCCGGAACCGGCACCTCCGACGCCCGACGCGCGGCACGACGCCGACATCGCGCTTGAACGCCAGAAAAAGGAAGCCGAGGCCCGCGCCGAAGAGGAACGGCAGCAGGCCGAGCGCGAACTGAAGAAACGGCAGGAACAGAAGCGGCGCGCGGAGGCCGAGGCGCGTGAGAAGAAGCGGCTGGCCGCCGAGGAGAAGGAGCGCGAGAAAAAGCGCGCCGAGGACGCCCGCCGCAAGCTGGCGCAGGCCAAGGACGCCGAGCGCCTGGAGGAACAGAAGCGGCAGGAGGCTCGACGCCAGGAGAACATCCGCCGCTCCCTGGGACTGGCTGGCGCCACCGGCCGGCCGGACAGCAAGGGCACGGCCCAGCATTCGGCCAGCCCGTCCGCCGATTACGGCAGCAAGGTGGCGGCCCGCATCCGGCCCCACATTGTGTTCATCGATGACGCGCCCGGCAATCCGCGCGCCGAAGTGGAAGTCCGCGCCGCGCCCGATGGCACCATCCTCAGCCGCAAACTCGTCAAATCGAGCGGCCTGAAGGCCTGGGACGAGGCCGTGCTCAAGGCCATTGACAAGGCCGAAAAACTGCCGCCCGACACCGATGGCCGCGTCCCCGGTGCCCTGATCATCGGTTTCCGGCCAAACGACTGAATGCTATTTATTTAATAGCAATATATCGCCTATCGACGCTGGGAAAACCTGCTTTTCATTTAGGATTATTCATACACCACCTCGGCGAGGCCATCCGCCGCCTGGGCGGCCCAGCTGGCAATCGCGGCATCGGTGGGAAAGACGCGGGCCTCGTCGCCCAGTTGCAGGTCGGCCACCACATTCTGCGCCGCATCCAGCGGCCGCCGCACGCGCAGGCGCACCGGCAGGCCACGCACCAGTTCGCCCTGCTCCGACAGCTCACGGTGCGCGGGAAATTCCCGCAACAGTTCATGCACCTTGGGCGCCACCCCGTTGACCGCCACCCGGAAGTATTTCCCGAACCGGCACCGCGCCGACGCCAGATCCCAGATCTGCTGGACCGTGAGCTGCAGGCCGCCTGAAAAACGGTCGGGTTGCAGTTTGCCCATGACGATGACGAGTTCGTCGTCCCGCAGCAGGGCACGGTTCGCGTGGATCAGCGCCTCATCCGCCCGCGCGTCGATCACGCCCGATTTGTCATCGAGTTTGAACAGCGCCAGCTTGCCGCGTTGCCCATTGATGACGCGAAAATCGTTCACGATGCCCGCCAGGAGCTGGGGCTCGCGCGAATCAGCGAGTTCTCCGATCGGGCAGCGCACGAATTGGCGCACTTCCCGGGCCACCTCGTCGAACAGGTGGCCGGAGAGATAGAAGCCCACCGCCGTCTTTTCCAGCGTGAGCTGCTCCTTGACGCCCCAGGGCGTGGCGTCCACGAGATCGGGCTCCTGGGTGCTCGAACCATGGCCGTCGTCCATGTCGAACAGCCCGCCCTGGTTCGCGTTGGCCTGGGTGGCGTTGGCGAAATCGAAGGCGCGGTCGATGCTGGCCACCAGGGCCGCGCGGTTGCGCTGCAGCGAGTCGAAGGCACCCGCCTTGATCAGCGCCTCGACCGTGCGCTTGTTGACCCGCCCACGGTCCACCCGGACGCAGAAATCGAACAGGCTGGTGAAAGGCCCCCGTTCGGCGCCCCGCGGGCCTTCGCCCTGCCCCTCCCGCGCGCGCACGATGGCCTCGATGGCCTGCTGCCCCGTGCCCTTGATGGCGCCCAGGCCGTAGCGGATCACGGTGTCCGACACCGGTTCGAACCGGTAGCCGCCCCGGTTCACGTCGGGCGGATCAAAGCGCATGCCGAACTTGAGCGCGTCCTCGAACAGCACCTTCAGCTTGTCGGTGTCGTCCATCTCCACGGTCATGTTGGCGCAATAGAACTCGGCCGTGTAGTGCACCTTGAGCCAGGCCGTGTGGTAGGCCAGCAGCGAGTAGGCCGCGGCGTGCGACTTGTTGAAACCGTAGCCGGCGAACTTCTCCATCAGGTCGAACACTTCGTCGGCCTTCTGCTCGCTGATGTTGTTTTTCGCCGCGCCGGCGCGGAAGATGGCGCGGTGCTCGGCCATCTCCTCGGGTTTTTTCTTGCCCATGGCGCGGCGCAGCATGTCGGCGCCACCGAGCGAGTACCCCCCCAGGATCTGCGCCGTCTGCATCACCTGTTCCTGGTAGACCATGATGCCGTAAGTCTCCGACAGCACGGGTTCCACCAGTGGGTGCGGGTACTCGACCGGCTCCCTGCCGTGTTTGCGCGCGACGAAGGTCGGGATCAGGTCCATGGGACCCGGGCGATACAGCGCATTCAGGGCGATCAGGTCCTCGAGCCGCGTCGGCCGGGCGTCCCTGAGCATGCCTTGCATGCCGCGGCTTTCGAACTGGAACACGGCCTCGGTGCGTCCGTCGGCGAACAACCGGTAGGTTTCCGGATCGTCGAGGGCAATGGTCTCGAAAGCGAAATGCTCCTGTCCCTTGTGGCGCGACATGATGAACTCGCGCGCGATCTCCAGAATGGTCAGCGTGGCCAGGCCCAGGAAGTCGAATTTCACCAGGCCGATGGCCTCGACGTCATCCTTGTCGTACTGGCTCACCGCCGATTCGCTTCCGGGTTGCTGGTACAGCGGGCAGAAGTCGGTGAGCTTGCCGGGCGCGATCAGCACGCCCCCGGCGTGCATCCCGATATTGCGCGTCAGGCCCTCGAGCTTCTGCGCCAGCGCCAGCAGGGTCTTGACCTCGTCTTCCTTCTCCAGCCGCTCGGCCAGGACCGGTTCGGCCTTGATCGCGCCGTCGATGGTGATGTGCTGGCCCGGCTTGTTGGGAATCAGCTTGGAAATGCCGTCGCAGAAGGTGTAGCTCATGTCCAGCACGCGCCCCACGTCGCGAATGGCCGCGCGCGCGGCCATGGTGCCGAAGGTGGCGATCTGGCTCACCGCGTCCTTGCCGTATTTTTCCTTGACGTAGTCGATGACGCGGTCCCGGTTCGCCTGGCAGAAGTCGATGTCGAAGTCGGGCATCGACACGCGCTCGGGGTTCAGGAAGCGCTCGAACAGCAGCTTGTACTGCAGCGGATCGAGGTCGGTGATCTTGAGTGCATAGGCCACCAGCGAACCCGCCCCCGAGCCGCGGCCCGGTCCCACCGGGCAGCCATTGTTCTTGGCCCAGTTGATGAAGTCACCGACGATGAGGAAATAGCCCGGAAAGCCCATCTTGAGGATGGTGTCGATCTCGAACGCCAGCCGCTCCAGATAGCGGGGCCGTTCCTGCTCACGCCGCGCGGCATCCGGATAGCGCTGCTGCAGGCGCTCCTCCAGCCCCTCCATGGAGGCCTGGCGGAAATAGTCCGCCATGCTCAGGCCGTCGGGAATCGGGAAATTGGGCAGTTGGGGCTTGCCCAGCACCAGGGTCAGGTTGCAGCGCCGGGCAATTTCCACGGCATTGGCCAGCGCCGAGGGCACGTCATCGAACAGCGCGCGCATCTGCGCTTCGCTCTTGAAGTACTGTTCCGCGGTGAACCGGCGCACCCGCCGCTGGTTGCCCAGGATTTCGCCCTCGGCGATGCACACCCGCGCTTCGTGCGCCTCGTAGTCATCGGGCGCGGTGAACTGGATGGGATGCGTCGCCACCACGGGCAACTTCAGACGAGCCGCCAGCTGGACCGTCGCGGCCACATGCGGCTCGTCGTCCGGCCGGCCCGCGCGCTGCAGCTCCAGGTAGAAGCGATGGGGAAACATCGACGCCAGCCGCAACGCCACGTCCGCGGCGCGGGCCTCGTCCCCCTGGACCAGCGCCTGCCCGACCGGGCCGGCCTGCGCGCCCGACAGCAGAATCAACCCTTCGGACAATTCGTTCAGCCAGGCCAGCCGGACCACGGCCTGCGCCTTGACGATGTGGGACGTCCACGCCCGCGCCAGCAACGCCGACAGGTTCAGGTAGCCCTGCCGGTTCTGCACCAGCAGCAGCACGCGCGCGTGCACCTCGGACTCCTTGCCCAGCCCCTCCACGACGATTTCCGTGCCGATCAAGGGTTTCAGACCCTTGCCACGCGCCGCCTTGTAGAACTTGATCGCCCCGAACAGGTTGCTCAGGTCGGTCACCGCCAGCGCGGGCTGGCCATCGGCCGCCGCGGCGGCCACGACGTCATCGATGCGGCAGGTGCCATCGACGACGGAAAACTCGGAATGAAGG
>JAEWVY010000141.1 GCA_023396625.1 Pseudomonadota bacterium
AACGCGTCCCGGCTGCCCGAGCCGATCTACACCCCCGCCGCCAAGGCGACCGTGGGCGAGCATGACGAGAACATCACCTACGAACGGACCGTCGAGATGATCGGTCCGGACTTGGCCGCCCGCATTCGGGACATCAGCATCGCCCTGTACCGGGCCGCCGCCGGCATTGCCGCGGAAAAGGGCATCCTGATCGCCGATACCAAGTTCGAATTCGGACTGGATGCCGACGGCACGCTCACGCTGATGGACGAAGTGCTGACCCCCGACTCGTCGCGCTACTGGCCGGCGGACAGCTACGTGGAAGGCGAAAACCCGCCCAGCTACGACAAACAGTTCCTGCGCGACTGGCTGGAGCAGGTGCGCATCAACGGCAAGCCCTGGGACAAGACCCCGCCCGCGCCGAGGCTGCCGCGCGAGGTGATCGAGAAAACCGCCGCCAAATACCGCGAGGCGCTGCAGCGTCTGGTGGGCTGAGCCGGTGTGGCGGGCCCTCGGGCCCGCCGGGTGACCCGCCCTCAGTTCAAGGCCATGCTCAGCTTGCGCCGGTAGGAGGACACCAGCGCGGCCTGCGGGTCTTCGACCACCGCGCTCTTGCCGGCCAGCTCGATGCCGCCGGCGCTCTTGCCCGTCGCATCCGCGCCACCCCGGGGCTTGGGCGGGGTCAGCAGTTCGAGGATGGCCACATAGGTCTTGCGCGGCGCCTCGTCGTCCCATTTCTTGTCGCGCATGATGATTTCGAGCAGTTCGTCCATCGCGGCGGTCCATTCGCCGCGCGCCATCAGCACGCGGCTCTTGGCGAAGCGGGTTTCGAAATCGCGCCGGTTTTCGCCGATCTTCTCGTCGAACTGCGCCATCGGCCACGCGCCCCGGGGGTCGACGGCCGTGAACTCCATGGCATTGAGCCACTGGGCCAGCGCCTCGAAGCGCAGCGGCACGGGAATCCGGGCCATGGCGGGCGCGAGTGTCGCGGCGGCCTCGGCCAGCTGACCATTGCCGATCAACAGCCGCAGGTAATCGTGGCGGATGTCGTCGTTGTCCGGCGCGGCCGCCAGCGCCGCGGCCAGCCGGGCCGGGGCATCGGGCGAGTCGCCCTCGGCCCGCGGGTCCAGCGCCGGTTCGGCTTCGTCCGGCGCCTGCGGTGCCTCCCCGGCCGGGACATGCTTGTCGAGGAAGGCGCGCACCTGGCCTTCGGGCAGCGCGCCCATGAAGCCGTCGACCGGCTGGCCGTTCTTCATGAGGATGCAGGTCGGAATACTGCGGATGCCGAACGCGCCCGCGAGCTCCTGCTGCTGGTCGGAATCGATCTTGACCAGCTTGAACCGTCCCCCATAGGCTGTCTCCAGCTTTTCGAGAACCGGCCCGAGGGACTTGCAGGGGCCGCACCACGGGGCCCAGAAGTCGACCAGGACGGGCAGGTTCATGGAGGCGGCGATGACCTCGGTTTCAAAGTTCTCGATGGTGACGTCAATCATGGTCGGTGTTCCGGGTGAAACCTTAAAATTCGGCGATTCCTTCAAAAAGCACTCAATGACACAAGCGCTCATCGGCGTGGTCATGGGTTCCAGTTCGGACTGGGACACCATGGAGCACGCAGTCCGGATTCTCCAACAGTTTGATGTCGCCCACGAGGCGCGTGTCGTTTCGGCCCACCGCATGCCCGACGACATGTTCGCCTATGCCGAGGCGGCGGCCGGCCGGGGCCTGCAGGCCATCATCGCCGGCGCCGGTGGCGCCGCGCACCTGCCGGGCATGATCGCGGCCAAGACCGTCGTGCCGGTGCTGGGCGTACCGGTGGCCAGCCGCCACCTGCAGGGGGTCGATTCGCTGCACAGCATCGTGCAGATGCCCAAAGGCGTGCCGGTGGCCACGTTCGCCATCGGCGCGGCGGGCGCGGCCAACGCGGCGCTGTTCGCCGTGGCGATGCTGGCGGGGCGCGACCCGGCGCTGCGCGCCCGGCTCGAGGCCTTCCGCGCCGAACAGACCGCCGCAGCGCGCGCCATGACGCTGCCCCCCGCGTGAAGGGCGCCGCATGAACCCCGCCATCCTGCCGGGCACCCTGGTCAACGGACAACCGGCCACGCTGGGCGTGATGGGCGGCGGCCAGCTCGGCCGCATGTTCGTACAGGCGGCCCAGTCCATGGGGTACTTCACCGCCGTGCTCGATCCCGACCCGGCGAGCCCGGCCGGTTTGGTGAGCCATGACCACATCCAGACCGACTACCTGGATGAGCAGGGCCTGGCCCGCCTGGCGCAGCGCTGTGCCGCCATCACCACCGAATTCGAGAACGTGCCCGCGCCGGCCCTGCGCGCCCTGGCGGCGCGGCGGCCGGTGGCGCCGGGCGCCGATGCCGTGGCCATTGCCCAGGACCGGGCGCAGGAAAAGGCGCACTTCGCGCGCTGCGGCGTGCCGGTCGCCCCGCACACGGTGATCGACACGCCGGCGCGGCTGGCGACCGTCAGCGACGACCTGCTGCCGGGCATCCTCAAGACCGCCCGCCTCGGTTACGACGGCAAGGGGCAGGTCCGCGTGGCGACGCGCGCCGAACTGGCGGCGGCCTGGGACGAGCTGGGGCATGTGCCCTGTGTGCTGGAGAAAATGCTGCCGCTGGCGGCCGAATGCTCCGTGATCGTGGCGCGGGGGAGGGACGGCGCCATGGTCCATTTCCCGGTGCAACGCAATCTGCACCGCGACGGCATCCTGGCGGTGACCGAGGTTCACGAGGGAAATCTGCCACCTTCCATCGCCGAACAAGCCGTGAACGCTGCGAAATCAATCGCGCAAGGCTTGCATTACGTGGGGGTGCTGTGCGTCGAGTTCTTCCTGCTGCAGGACGGCGCGCTGGTGGTCAACGAAATGGCGCCGCGCCCGCACAACAG
>JAEWVY010000151.1 GCA_023396625.1 Pseudomonadota bacterium
CACGCCTGTTCGTTGAAATTCTGCACGGCGATCGAACGTCCGGCCCCCATCAGGTTGTGCCCCCGATGCTGCAACAGCGCGTTCATCGGCACGACCAGAAAGCCCCCGAGTCCGCCCAAAAGAATCAGGAACGGGATGGCCACCCAGACGCTGGTGATGTAGTTCATGCCGATCACCAGCAGTCCCATCGCGATGCCCAGCGGCATGACCCGCGGCGCCATCTCGAGCCGGCAGCGCAGCGAGGCCACCACCGCGCCCACAGCCGTGCCGACAGCCACCACCCCCACCAGGGATGAAGCCTGCGTCGTCCCGTAGGCCAGCGCCGCCGCCGCCCACGCGAGCACGATGTAGCGCAGATTGCCCGAGACACCCCAGAACAATGTGGTGGTGGCCAGCGAGATCTGGCCCAGCCGGTCCTGCCACAGACGCAGGTTGCAGCGCCAGAAATCGGGCAGCAGCGCCAGCTTGTTGCGCGGCATGGCACGCAACTCGACGCCGGTGTCCGGAATGCGGGTGTTGAACCATGCGGCCAGCATGTACACCAGGATCAGCACCGTGATGGCGGCTTCGGCGGGCGTGTCGACGCCCGTGTTGATCAGCGGCACATCGACCCCCAGCAGCAGCCCCGACAGCCGGGGGCCCACCAACTGACCACCAAGCAGTACCCCCAGGATGATGGAGGTGATCGTCAGCCCCTCGATCCAGCCGTTGGCCTTGACCAGTTGGGACGCGGGAAGAAGTTCCGTCAGGATGCCGTACTTGGCGGGTGAATACGCCGCCGCACCCAGCCCCACCACCGCGTAGGCCATCAGCGGATGTGTGCCGAACAGCATCGTCAGGCAGCCGACGACCTTGATCGCGTTGCTCAGGAACATCACCCGACCCTTGGGCCGCGCATCGGCAAACGCCCCCACGAATGGGGCGAGAACCACATAGAACAGAGCGAACATCGGCACCAGCGCGGCGCGCTGCCATTCGGCGTGACCCGAAGTCCGGAGAAGCTCCACGGCGGCGACAAAGAGCGCGTTGTCGGCGAGCGAACTGAAAAACTGCGCCGCCATGATGGTGTAGAAACCGCGCTTCATGAACTCCTGCGGATACATCAGCGGCGCTGATGCCCGGTGATTTGTATTGGACCTGTCAAGACGACAGGGGGTTATATCACGCCAGCCCAAGCCCCCCAGGTCGCCGTGGATGCCAAAATCGGCAGGCTTGTCCAGCCCCATCCAACCCGTTCCATGCCACGCCCCATTCTCGCCACCATCCACGCCGGCGCGCTGCGCCACAATCTTGACCGCGTCCGTGCGGCCGCGCCCAGCGCGCGCGTCTGGGCCGTCGTCAAGGCCAACGCCTACGGCCATGGCATCGAGCGAGCGTTCGACGGGCTGCGCGGCGCCGACGGCTTTGCCTTGCTCGACCTGGACGAGGCCGAACGTGTGCGTCGCCTGGGCTGGCGCGGCCCCATTCTGCTGCTGGAAGGCGTGTTCGAGGCACGCGACCTGGAGCAGTGCTCGCGCCTGAATCTCTGGCACACCGTCCACTGTGACGAGCAGATCGACATGCTGGCCGCCCACAAGACACATCAGCCCCATCGTGTCTTTCTCAAGATGAACTCAGGCATGAACCGGCTGGGCTTCACGCCCGAGCGTTACCGCGCCGCCTGGACCCGGCTCAACGCCTTGCCCCAGGTGGACGAGATTTCGCTCATGACCCATTTCAGCGATGCCGACGGCCCACGGGGCATCGCCGCGCAAACCCGGATGTTTGCCGCCGCCACCGACGACCTGCCGGGCGAACGCACACTGTCCAACAGCGCCGCCACGCTCAGACACGCCGGCGCTGCGCCAGCCCCCGGCGTGGCGGCGGACTGGATCCGTCCCGGCGTGGCCGTGTACGGCAGCGCGCCGGACCATCCCGAGCACGACATCGCGCATTGGGGGCTGCAGCCCACCATGACACTGGCCTCCCGCCTGATCGCGACGCAGACCCTGCGGCCCGGCGACAGCGTGGGTTACGGCTCCAGTTTCACTGCCAGCGGGCCGCTGCGCATCGGCGTCGTCGCGTGCGGTTACGCGGACGGCTACCCGCGCCACGGCACCACGGGCACGCCGGTGCTTGTCGATGGCGTGCGTACCCGCATGGTCGGTCGCGTCAGCATGGACATGATCACCGTGGACCTGACGCCCGTGCCCGGCGCCGGGTTTGGCAGCGAGGTCACGCTGTGGGGGCGGGCCTCCAACGGTGCGGTGCTGGCCATCGACGAAGTGGCGCACGCGGCGGGAACCGTGGGGTATGAGCTGATGTGCGCACTCGCGCCACGGGTGCCGGTCCAGATCGACGCTTAGAACGCTTAGAAAAAGGAGCCGGGGCCCCCTCAGAGGCTGCGCCCGCGGCTCGTCCCGGCCGTCGGCCGATCACACGACAGCCCTTGACGCCGTCCGGCACAACGCGGGAACGGTGTTGGCACAGCTCTTGCATCACATCTTGGATACAAGATTGGATGCTTATAAATGGTGCAGCCCCTCGATTCCCAGCCCGCCACGAACCAGGTGCCGGGCACCGGTCCAGCCGCCCCGGCCTGGCTCAACCGACCGCCCCAGCCGTTGACCCTGCCTGCTGCTTCGGGGCCGCTGCGGGGCTTGCGCTTCGCCGTCAAGGACAACATCGACGTCGCTGGCCTGCCCACCACGGCCGCGTGCCCGGCCTTTGCCTATGTGCCCGAAACCAGCGCCACCGTGGTGCAGCGGCTGCTCCATGCCGGTGCGTCCCTGGTGGGCAAGACCAATCTGGACCAGTTCGCCTGCGGGCTCAACGGCACACGCTCGCCCCACGGCGCCGTGCCCAATGCGTTCGACCCCGCCTACGTCTCGGGTGGATCCAGTTCAGGCTCGGCCTACGTGGTCGCCACGGGCCAGGTCGATTTTTCCCTGGGCACGGACACCGCCGGTTCCGGCCGCGTTCCCGCCGGTCTGAACAATATCGTGGGCCTCAAGCCGTCCAAGGGGCTGATCAGCGCCCGCGGCGTGGTGCCGGCGGCGCAGAGTGTGGACTGCGTGTCCATCTTCGCGCGCACCGTGAGCCTGGCGGCACGCGTGCTCACAGCCGCCATGGGCCACGACGCGGCCGACCCCTATTCACGCCGACTCACGTTGTCTTGCCAGCCCTTGCCTCGGGCGTTTCGTTTCGGCATGCCTTCGGCACCGGAATTTTTCGGCGACGCACTGGCCGAAGCCGCCTTCGGCGATGCCGTCGCACGCCTGCGTGAACTGGGGGGCACGCCGGTCCCGATCGACTATGCGCCGCTGGCCGAAGCCGCGGCCCTGCTCTATGGCAGCCCCCTGGTCGCCGAACGTTACGCGGCAGTGCGACACTTCTTCGACGCGCATGAAGACGCGGTGATCGAACCCGTGCGCGGCATCATCGCCAGCGGCCGCGCGTACAGCGCCGCCGACCTGTTCGATGCCCAGGCCCGGCTGCGCGCGCTCGGCCAGCAGGCCGCGCCGATGTGGGATGCCATCGACGTGCTGCTGGTGCCCACGGCGCCCACGCACTACACCATCGCGCAGATGCGGGCCGACCCGGTGGCGCTCAATCGAAATCTGGGCGTGTACACCAATTTCGTGAACCTCCTCGACTACGCCGCCCTCTCGGTGCCCAGCAGCATTCGCCCCGATGGCCTGCCCTTCGGCATCACCCTGATCGGCCCCTGTGGCAGCGACTGGGCGCTGGCCGATCTGGGACAGCGCTACCACCACGCCACGGGCCTCACCCTGGGCGCCACCGGCGCGCCGCTGCCGCCGCCCGAACCTCTCGCGGGCCTGCGGCCAGACCCCACTGTGCAAGTGGCCGTCGTCGGCGCCCACCTCTCGGGCATGCCACTGAACAACCAACTGACCGAGGGAGGGGCCCGGCTGGTCACCTGCACCGAGACCGCCCCCGACTATCGCCTTTTCGCACTGCCCGGCAGCGTGCCGCCCAAGCCAGGGCTGCTGCGCGTGGCCCCGGGCCACGGCGCGCGCATCGTCGTCGAAGTCTGGGAGATGCCCATGGCGAATTACGGCGCCTTCGTGGCCCGGATCCCCGCCCCCCTGGGCATTGGCCGCCTGACGCTGGCTGACGGCAGCGAAGTGCAGGGCTTCGTCTGCGAGGCGCTGGCCACTGCCGGAGCGCGAGACATCACCGCATACGGCGGCTGGCGCGCCTTCCTGGCGGCGCAGCCGGCCACTTGATTCTTTCCCATCCGTTTGACGCAGGAGCCTTTCATGACCTCACACCCGCACGCTGCCACCCCCCGCCTGGCTTCACGCCGCCGACTGCTGCGAGGCACCGCCGCCGCCACGGCGCTCAGCCTGCTCGGCGCGCCCATGGTCCGCGCGCAGAGCCGCCCGAAAATCCGCATCGGCTACTGGCCGATCGCCGCCGGGTTGCCGTTCTACTCGGCCATCGAGCTCGGCTATTTCAAGGACGCCGGCCTGGACGTGGAGCCCTTGAAGTTCGCCGGCGCCCAACAGGTGATGGAGGCGGTGCTGTCAGGCCGCGCCGACGGCACGTCCAACGGCACCGGCTCGGCCAACATCGCCATCGGAGAAATCGCCCAGCCCGGCACTTTCAAGATCTTCTGCTCGAACCCGAGCAATGTGAGGAACGTGCTGGACGAGGTGATCGTGCCCACAACGAGTCCGGCCAAGGTCCTGGCGGATCTCAAGGGCAAGCGCGTGGCCTCCGGGCCCGGCATTCAAAACGTGACGCTGGCCAAGACCGTGCTCGAACGCGGCGGCGCCACGGGTGCCACGGTGGTCGAGTTGCCCATCGGCCAGCATGTGGCCGCGCTGGCCGCGGGCCAGGTCGACGGCGCGTACACCCTGGAGCCGACCGGCACCATCGGCCGCATGAACGGCACCACCCGCGTGCTGGAGCCCGGCGTCATCGCCAGATACGTGCTCGGCGACCCGATGGCGCCCTGGTTCGGTGGCTCGGCTTCGCTGTCCTCGGAGTTCATCAAAAAGAATCCGGACGCCGCGAAGAAGTTCATCGCCGCCTATGCCCAGGGAGTGGCCTACGTGCGCACCAAGCCAGCGGAGGCACGCCAGTATCTGAAAGGCTACACCGCCATCGAGGGTCCCCTGACCGGCGAGGTGCCGCTGGCGGCCTACACCCTGTACAACGAATTCACGCCAGCCGATGTGGCGCACTTCCAGAAGTTCTTCGACCTGTTCAGCGAAAAAGGCATCTTCAGCAAGCGCCTGATGGTCGACAGCATGCTCTACAGGGGCTGACGCCATGAGTGCCACCCCCAGCATGACCGAGGGCGTGCCGGCGGCCAGCGCGGCGCCCGCGCAGGCCAGCCCCTGGACG
>JAEWVY010000157.1 GCA_023396625.1 Pseudomonadota bacterium
ACCCCTGACCGAGGAGGATGTGACTTCCGTCGCCACCGCAGCCGCTGTGGGTGGCGATACGGCGGGAAAAGATGTGCTCAAGCACTGAAAATTTCATGTGCAGAGGCGAGCGGGCAGAAAATTACGATATAATTTCTGAATCGCAGCAACGACGGCTGACAAGCTTAAATTGCTGACAACGCGGGAATAGCTCAGTTGGTAGAGCGCAACCTTGCCAAGGTTGAGGTCGCGAGTTCGAGCCTCGTTTCCCGCTCCAGATAAAGGAAGAAATAAAATTCTTCCGCGTGAAAGGGAAGCCAAGGCTTCCCTTTTTCATCAGGGTCTGTGAAAAGAACATGGCGCGGTAGCAAAGCGGTTATGCACCGGATTGCAAATCCGTGTAGGTCGGTTCGACTCCGGCCCGCGCCTCCAGGAAAGCCAAGCAAGATCAAAAGTAAACAGCCCGCGTCCGCGGGCTGTTTTGTTTTTGCACTCCAAGCGCTTAGGATGCGTTCACTCTAATACTTCAAGCCGACCTGACCCGGCCAAGATGCTCAACGACGTCTCCTATAGGGGCCTGAGATAAACCCCGCGTCGGCGCAGCCGTTCATTTCTGGAGGCGGCGGGCGATCCAGGTGTCGACCGACAGCTTGCCCGGACCATGCACCATGAGATAGAGCAGCACGGCAGCCCAGGTGCCGTGGGTGGGGTAAGCATCGGGATAGACAAACAGCTGAATCACCAGGGTCATGCCCAGCAAGGCCAGGGCCGAAAGACGGGTTGCCAGACCCAGTAGAAGCAGCACGGGGAACACGTGCTCTCCCAGCGCAGCCATTCCGGCCCCCAATTCAGGAGGAAGCAGGGGGAGCTTGTATTCTTCCTTGAACAAGGTGACCGCGTTTTCAGAAAGCCTGGGAATGCCCAGCGAAAAAGTGCCGGAGACGAGGTCGATGGCCAGCCCTTCGATTTTGGTTTGACCCGATTTCCAGAACACGGCGGCTATGGAAAAGCGCGCGACGAATGCCACCACCGTGTTGGGCAAGCGACTCATGATGCTGTGGATATGCCCGACGAGTGAGGCCGGCCCGGACATGGGGCCCGACACCATGGTGTCGATCGAATTTGAGGTGACGGTATTGCTCACGAATCTCTCCTGAAGGGTGGGGAAAGCGGCGCGGAGGGGCTGGATTCAGCGAGGCCTCTGGGCGCCGACAAACAAGTCATGCCGCACCAGGACGGCCAAGGCTTGCGGGAGATCCAGGTCGGGGTCCACCTCGCTGGCGCGTTCGCAGGCCTGCTGAAGAGAACCTCCTCCTTGGAGTCCCAGCACCAGTGCCGTCAAGCCGGCAGCGGATGGCAGGACCATCACGTCAAGGTCACTGCGAAATACCAGTGCCGACTCCGCCCGGTCAAGGTCGATGTCTTCAAGCGACACGCCACTGCCGTCCTGATGCGCGGCCCAGATCGACACGGCGGCGTGGGAACTGCACAAGACGTGCAAACTGGGCGCCAGATCCCAGCGCACCGACGGCAGGGCTTCCGCGTCCTGCAGCAGGGCGGTGATGGCCTGGGCGGGCATGGAGGGGGTGTCCGCCGCATGCAGGGCCTGCAGTCGATACATTTCGAGCTGGGCGACGTCGGCGAGATAGGGCAGGCTGGCCGCCGGTGGGAACTGCGCGATGAACGCTGGCAACCCAGCCCCGTATTGGGCAAGTACCCGGGTGCGCGGGGGATGGGCACGCACAAAAATCTGGCCCATCGCGCGGAAAAATTCTTCGCCAACCAGTTGCTGCGTGACGGGAAAAGTCTGGGCCAAGGCGTCGACCAGAGACACCATCACGTTGTTGCGGTAGACCGCCAGGCGCCGCAATGGATCGCTATGGTTCCAGGTGACCAGGTCACCGGGCGCGGGCTGTTCGGGATTCAGAAGCGCATGCGCCCAGATCGCCTGCGTGCTCATGCAGCCACCATTCCAGAAGGCGACTGCAGGTGGGCCCGAGGCGGGATCCGGGCCGCTGACTGATTTACCGCGCGATGGGGGGCCATGTGTTGTTCCGCCAGGCGCGCTTCGTGTATCAACACATCGAATTCAGGCAGGTTGTTGTCTCGTTCGATGAGCGTGGGTCGTTGGCCGATCATCGCCAACGCTTCGTCATAGAGGGCCCAGACCGCGTGGGCCACGGCCGACCCGTGTGCGTCGATCAGCAGGCGATCGCCCGCGGCGTCGGTGTCCTCGGCAAAGCCGGCAAGATGGATTTCCCCGGCGGCCTCACAAGGCAAGGCGCGCAAACTTTCGAGGGGGTCTCGACCATGGTTGATGCTCGAGACATAGACATTGTTGACATCGAGCAATAGACCGCAGCCTGTGCGATGGAGCACCTCGTGCAGAAAATCGCCCTCACTCCAGGTTGAACTGGCGAACTCCACATAAGTCGAGGGATTTTCCAGCAGCATGGTTCGACCCAGGTGGTGTTGCACCTGGTCGACGTGATCGCACACGCGCTCGAGTGTGCGCAGGTTGTAGGGCACAGGCAGCAAATCATTGAGGAACGTGCCGCCGTGGCTGGACCAGGCGAGATGCTCGGAAAACTGGGCAGGCTGGTAGCGCCCGACGAGCCGGGCCACGGCGTCGAGGTGCTCCGTGTCGAGCGGGTCCTCGCCGCCAATGGACAGGCCCACGCCATGGATGCTTAGCGGGTAGTGCTCGCGAATGCGGGTCAGATGGTGGTGCATGGGGCCGCCAGCCACCAGGTAATTCTCTGCGTGGACTTCAAAAAAACCGACGTCTGGCCGACAGGCGTGAACGTGGGCGAAGTGCTCGGGCTTGAGCCCCAGGCCACCCCGCAGGGGCAGCCCCCCGAGGCGCGACCCGATGGAGCAGGCGCCAGTGGCCGACGGCGCCTGGGCAGGATTGAACAAGGGCTTCATTCTCTCGTCGTCCCGGGCGAACGTCGGCATGGCCTGGGGGTTACATCTTTTCCTTGAACGCCATCATCTGGCCGAACCCTGTGGGCGACTTGGGGGAGGCGGTTTTCTCGCATGAGCCCTTCGGGACCAGGGACCAGGCATTGCCTTGATAGTCCACCTTGGACGTTCCCGCGCAGGTGGTGCCGGGGCCGGCGGCACAGTCGTTCTTGCCCTTGAGGGCGACGCCGAAACATTTTTCCTTGTCGGCGCCCTGGGCAGCGGCCGGGCTGGCGGCGAGTGTCAAGGCGGTCCCCATGGCCAGGGCGAGAGCGGCGCCCGTGGCGATGCGCGCGGCGTTACGGCGGGTAGTGGTGGTGTTCATAGAAATCTCCAGGTTACAGGTCATGGTGAATAGGGAGGATTGTTTGCCTGCCGGTGGAACCAGCTTGCAGGGATGTAGTCGGGGCAGGTTCCGGCTTCTTACACCGCGCATGAAAGAAAGTCCGCCGCCGGCGATGGCGGCCTGCGACAATGGCGCCTGACGCCTCGATGGTGGAATGGGTAGACACAGCGGACTTAAAATCCGCGGCTATCCCGAAAGGGGGCATGCCGGTTCGACCCCGGCTCGAGGCACCACGCACACAGATTGACGATGACCAATTACAACGACAACGCACCTTTCGAAATTCACGTGCATGGCGACGTCCGGTTGCGTGCCGACGTGACTTTCGATGCCTTGCAGGACGCGCTGAAACCGCTTTGGAAATACGCGGGCGCGCGTTCCCTGACCACAGGTGCCGCCAGCTATTACGAAGACGAGCCGGGGATCGAGTTCGATGCGTCCGGGCACCAGCTGCGGATGTGCTGGACGGTGCGGGGTGGAGAGGATTTCCGACAGGTGCTCGACGAAATGTGTATGAGCCTCAACGATCTCGCGGAGACCGGCGCACCGATCGAAGTGACGTTCTACGACGCCGAGTTCGATGAAGAGGAAGGTGAGGCGGGCGAGGAATCACGTGACGATTTCGTCATGCTGTTTGTCGGGCCAACGCCGGCCGCCATCATGCAGGCCCAGCGCGATCTGCTGGTCGAGGACGTGGTGAATCTCATGGAAAGGCATTTCGACGGCGCGGAGCTCGGCGGTGTGGTGAGCGAAATCGATAAATTGTTCGGCCAACGCTTCGATGCCCTCGTGCATTCCCTGGAGCTCGGCAAACCGCCGCGCGGTCTGGGGGGCAGCGGTCACGGTGGCTCGGGCCGCCGGCCCCGGCATTTGCACTGATCTCGGCGTCAGCAGGCAACCTGCGTGACCGGCGCGTCCACGGCGAGCCATCGTTGGGCTGCGGCCGCCAGCGTCGCCGGACAACCCGTGCTCAGGAACGTCAACGGGGATGCCATGATGGCGCCGGCGCCGGAGGCCGGCTGGAGGGGGACGTGCTGCGCCGCCAGCCACTGGCGCGTGTGACGCGCGACCGGCGCGCCGGTATCGATCAACCGGATGGACGGCCCCAGCCTGTGGCGCAGGACGTCGCCGGCAAAAGGGTAGTGCGTGCAGCCCAGCACGAGCGTGTCGATCTGGCCTTTTTCCAAGCCAAAACTGCCAATTTCCAGCGTGTATTGGTCACATAACGCTATTATTTTTGAAGTATCCTGGCGTTCGATGGCCTCTGCCAGGCCGTCGCAGGCTTGTAGGCTGAAACGTGCCGTGGGCGGCTGTGACGCGAGCAGTGCCGCAAACTTGGCGCTGCCCAGCGTGGCCCGGGTGGCCATCACGCCGATGTGCCCGGTGTGACTGTGGGCGACGGCCGGCTTGAGCGCCGGTTCCACGCCCACAATGGGCAGGTCGGGGTGTTCGGCGCGAAGCGCTTGTCCGGCGGCAGCGGTGGCCGTGTTGCAGGCGATCACCAGCGCCTTGACTTGCCAGGCCTGGCGCAGGTGCCGCGTGATCACGCGAGCGCGGGCCAACACATGGGCTTCGTCGCGCTCCCCATAGGGGGCGTGGCCACTGTCGGCCAGATAGACGAAATGCTCGGCGGGCAGCTCGGCGCGCAGCGCCTGCAGGATGCTCAGGCCGCCCACCCCGCTGTCGAAGACGCCGATGGGCTGTGTGGCTCGCTGATGCGAGTGCCGCACCGTGGTCAGGCGCTGGCGATGGCGACGCCCTTGAATTCGCCCGCGGCAATGCGTTTTTGCCATTCCGCGGGGCCTGTGATGTGGGCGCTGGTGCCGCAGGCATCGACCGCCACGGTCACGGGCATGTCGACCACGTCGAACTCGTAGATCGCTTCCATGCCCAGGTCGGCGAAGCCCACGACCTTGGCGGTCCGGATGGCCTTGCTCACCAGATAGGCGGCGCCGCCGACGGCCATCAGGTAGGCGCTCTTGTGCCTGCGGATGGCCTCGATGGCCTCGGGGCCGCGTTCGGCCTTGCCGATCATGGCGATCAGGCCGGTCTCGGCGAGCATCATTTCCGTGAAACCGTCCATGCGCGTGGCCGTGGTCGGGCCGGCCGGGCCCACGGCCTCGTCTTTCACCGGATCGACCGGGCCAACGTAGTAGATCACGCGGTTGGTGAAGTCCACCGGCAGCTTCTCGCCTTTGGCCAGCATGTCCTGGATGCGCTTGTGCGCGGCGTCGCGGCCAGTGAGCATCTTGCCGTTGAGCAGCAGGGTGTCGCCCGGCTTCCAACTGGCCACTTCTTCCCGGGTGAGTTGGTTCAGGTCGACGCGTTTGCTTTTCTTGGTGTCAGGGGCCCAGGCCACGTCGGGCCACAGGTCCAGGCTTGGCGGATCGAGGTAGACCGGCCCCGAGCCGTCCAGCACAAAATGGGCATGGCGCGTGGCCGCGCAGTTGGGAATCATCGCCACCGGCTTGCTGGCGGCGTGGGTGGGGTACATCTTGATCTTGATGTCCAGCACCGTGGTCAGGCCGCCCAGGCCTTGCGCGCCAATGCCCAGCGCATTGACCTTCTCGTACAGCTCCAGGCGCAGCTCTTCCACCTGGGTTAGCTTCTCGCCCTTGGCCGCCTTCGCCTGCAGCTCGTACATGTCCAAGTCGTCCATCAGGCTTTCCTTGGCCATCAGCACGGCCTTCTCGGCCGTGCCGCCGATGCCGATGCCCAGCATGCCCGGCGGGCACCAGCCGGCGCCCATGGTGGGCACGGTCTTGAGCACCCAGTCGACCACGGAGTCGCCCGGGTTGAGCATCACCATCTTGCTCTTGTTCTCGCTGCCGCCGCCCTTGGCGGCCACGGTCACTTCCACCGTGTTGCCCGGCACGATCTCGGTGAAGATGACCGCTGGCGTGTTGTCCTTGGTGTTCTTGCGCGCGAACTGCGGATCGGCCACGACGGAGGCGCGCAGCGTGTTGTCCGGGTGGTTGTAGCCGCGGCGCACGCCTTCGTTGATGGCGTCGTCCAAGCTGCCGGTGAAGCCCTCGAAGCGCACGTCCATGCCGACCTTCAGGAACACGTTGACGATGCCGGTGTCCTGGCAGATCGGCCGGTGGCCGAGGGCGCTCATCTTGCTGTTGGTCAGGATCTGCGCCATCGCGTCCCTGGCGGCCGGGCTCTGCTCGCGCGCGTAGGCGCGCGCCAGATGGACGATGTAGTCGGCCGGGTGGTAGTAGCTGATGTATTGCAACGCGCCGGCGATGCTGGTCACCAGGTCATCCTGCTTGATCGTGGTCATTCTGTGGTCCTTGGGTTCAAATGTTGCTCCGGTGTCCGGGCGTTGCCGTGTGGCCGGCGGTCAGTGACCGTTGTGGCCACCCGTCGGCTGCATCAGCCGGTCCGTCACCGCGATGGCGATGGCGCTGAGCAGGAAAACGACATGGATGATGGTCTGCCACATCAGCACCTTGAGGTCATAGTTCGCGGCATTGATGAAGGTCTTGAGCAGGTGGATCGAGCTGATGCCGATGATGGCCGTGCCCAGCTTGACCTTGAGCACCGAGGCGTTCACATGGCTCAGCCATTCCGGTTGGTCCGGGTGGCCTTCCAGGTCCATGCGGCTCACGAAGGTTTCGTAGCCTCCGACGATCACCATGATCAGCAGATTGGAGATCATCACCACGTCGATGAGGGCGAGCACCACCAGCATGATGATGGTTTCGTTGAGCGAGCCGATTTGCGCGTCCGCCTTGTAGCCGATGCTGGTGACCAGCGCCTGCAGCGCCGCGGCATTGCCGAACGCGGCTTCGATCAGGTGCACCAGCTCGACCCAGAAATGAAACACGTAGACCGCCTGTGCCAGGATCAGCCCGAGGTACAGCGGCAGCTGCAGCCACCGGCTGGCGAAGATCAAGCCGGGCAGGGTGCGAAGGCGGGGGGTGGGGGGGCGCTCTGAAGGCGTCATGGCGATGGTTCCTGCGGGGGGTGTGGTAGCGGGGTATTCTAGAGGCCGCGCGTGAACTGCCGATGCAAGATTCATGTCAGTCAGTGGCTTGTAAGAGCCAACGCCGACATTGCGCGCTGAACCTGCATTTCGTTGTCAATTCCGAGGAGACAAACAATGAGCAATACCCCCATGGGTGACACCACCGCGGCTCCGGCCCGTGTCTATCAGCCCAGCGAAGCGTTCGTGCGCAAGGCGACGGTGTCCGGCATGGCGGCCTACGAGGCGCTGTGCAAGGAGGCCGAGGGCGACTATGAAGGGTACTGGGCGCGGCTTGCCCGCGAGTTGATCAGCTGGAAGACGCCGTTCACCAAGGTGCTCGATGAAAGCCAGGCACCGTTTTTCACCTGGTTTGCCGATGGCACGCTGAACGCGTCCTACAACTGCCTGGACCGCAACATCGAACGGGGGTTGGGGGACAAGACCGCGCTGATCTTCGAGGCCGACGGCGGCGAGGTGACGCGCGTGAGCTACAGCGAACTGCTCGCGAGAACGTGTCAGATCGCCAATGGCCTGCGTTCCCTGGGCATCGGCAAGGGCGACCGGGTGGTGATCTACATCTCCATGTCGGTCGATGGCGTGGCTGCGATGCAAGCCTGCGCCCGCATTGGCGCGACGCATTCGGTGGTGTTCGGCGGATTTTCCGCGCAGGCATTGCGCGACCGCATCGAGGACACGGCCGCCAAGGCCGTGATCACGGCGGACCATCAGATCCGTGGCGGCAAGCAGTTGCCGCTGAAGTCCATTGTCGACGAGGCCCTTGCCCTGGGGGGCTGCGACACCGTCAAGAGCGTGCTCGTGGTCAAGCGCAGCGGCGCCGAGGTGGCCATGGCGCCGGGTCGCGACCTGTGGATGGCGGACGTGGTGGCGAATCAGCCCATCACCTGCGAGCCGGAATGGGTCGAGGCCGAGCACCCGCTGTTCCTGCTCTACACCTCGGGTTCCACCGGCAAGCCCAAGGGCGTGCAGCATTCGACCGGGGGCTATCTGCTGCATGCGGCGCTGACCACCCAGTGGACGTTCGACCTCAAGCCGGACGACGTGTTCTGGTGCACGGCCGACATCGGCTGGGTCACGGGCCACACCTACATCACCTACGGTCCGCTCGCCCTGGGGGGCACCGAGATCGTTTTTGAAGGGGTGCCGACCTATCCCGACGCGGGCCGTTTCTGGAAGATGATCGAGCGCCACAAGTGCACCATCTTCTACACGGCGCCGACGGCGATCCGTTCGCTCATCAAGGCCGCCGAAACCAACGACGCGGTGCACCCGCGCAACTCCGACCTGTCCAGCCTGCGCCTGCTGGGTTCGGTGGGCGAGCCCATCAACCCCGCCGCCTGGGAGTGGTACTACAAGCATGTCGGCGGCAGCCGCTGCCCGATCGTCGACACCTTCTGGCAGACCGAGACCGGCGGCCACATGATCACGCCGCTGCCGGGGGTCACGCCCATGGTGCCGGGTTCCTGCACGCTGCCGTTCCCCGGCATCCAGGCGGCCATCGTCGACGAAACCGGCAAGGACGTGCCCAATGGCCAGGGGGGCATCCTCGTCGTCAAGCGCCCTTGGCCGTCGATGATCCGCACCATCTGGGGCGACCCCGAGCGTTTCCGCAAGTCCTATTACCCCGAGGACTTCAAAGGCAAGTACTACTTGGCGGGCGATGGCGCCATCCGTGACGCGAAAACCGGCTACTTCACCATCACCGGCCGCATCGACGACGTGCTGAACGTGTCCGGCCACCGCATGGGCACCATGGAAATCGAATCGGCACTGGTGGGCAAGACCGACCTGGTGGCCGAGGCGGCGGTGGTCGGCCGTCCCGACGACACCACGGGTGAGGCCATCTGCGCCTTCGTGGTGCTCAAGCGTCCCCTGCCCACGGGGGACGAAGCCAAGGCCATCGCCAAGGAGCTGCGTGACTGGGTGGCCAAGGAAATCGGCCCGATCGCCAAGCCCAAGGACATCCGTTTTGGAGAGAACCTGCCCAAGACCCGCTCGGGCAAGATCATGCGCCGGCTGCTTCGCAGCATTGCCAAGGGCGAATCGATCACCCAGGACACCAGCACGCTGGAGAACCCGGCGATCCTGGACCAGTTGGGTCAGGCCTACTGACGCCTCACGGGGCCTTGCGGTCGCGGCACCCCCAGGGGGCCGTGACCGACGGCTTTCAACGGCCCGAAAAAAACCCGCTGAACGCAGCGGGTTTTTTCATATCCGGCGAGGCCCGGAAGAAGATTACTTCTTCAGCGAAAGCACCCAGCTGGCGAGTTTCTTGGCTTCGGCGTCGCTGACCTGGGTGTTTGCCGGCATGGGCACTGCGCCCCACACGCCGGCGCCGCCCTTGGTGATCTTGACGGCCAGCTTGTCCACGGCGCCCTTGTCGCTGGCATATTTGGCAGCGACTTCCTTGTAGGCCGGGCCCACCAGCTTCTTGTCCACTGCATGGCAGGCCATGCAGTTCTTCGCCGTGGCCAGGGCCTGGTCGGCAAAGGCCGGCGTGGCCAGGGCAGCCAGGGTCGAGAGGGCAAAAACAGCACGTTTCATCAAGCTTCCTTCTGGGTTAAATTACGGGCGACCCTTTCGCGGTCGACGACGTTTCTTCAACGTCATTGTAGGCAATGTGGTTGACGCCATCGGACCGCGTGGCGTGGATCAAACCGGAGTGTGTGATGTATTTCCTTGGACTCGGACTGGTCCTGCTGCTGCTGAAGTACCTGGAGATCGGGCCGGTGGCCACGTGGAGCTGGTGGGTGGTGCTGACGCCTTTTGGCCTGGCCGTGGCCTGGTGGGCGTGGGCCGACTGGAGCGGCTACACCAAAAAGAAAGCCATGGAAAAGATGGACCGGCGCAAGCGCGAACGCATCGACAAAAGCAAGGCCGCGCTCGGCATGGCGCCGCGCCGGCGCCGTTGAGGGGTCCGCCAGGAATATTCAAGGTAAAACCGACCATTCCCAGCGTGGAATGGTCGGTGTTAGCTATTAAATAAGGAGTATCCTGCGGGCGCCAGGCGCGCTTCAAAAGGCGTCGAGCACCGCGCCCCGGCTGGCGCTGGCCGCGTTGAAGGCGAACTTGGCCTGCACGCCGCGGGTGTAGCGCGGCGCCGGTGCCGTCCATGCGGCGCGGCGGCGGGCAAGTTCCTCGTCACTCACATTGAGCTGAAGGAGCAGGCGGTGGGCGTCGATGGTGATGCTGTCGCCTTCGTTCACCAGGGCGATGGTGCCGCCCACGGCGGCTTCCGGGGCGACGTGGCCCACCACCATGCCCCAGGTGCCGCCGGAGAAGCGCCCGTCGGTGATCAGGCCCACGCTTTCGCCCAGGCCGGCGCCGATCAAGGCGCCGGTCGGGGCCAGCATTTCCGGCATGCCCGGGCCGCCCTTGGGGCCGAGGTAGCGCAGCACCATCACGTCGCCGGCGACGATCTTGCCATCCAGAATCGCCTTGAGCGCGGACTGCTCGTCGTCGAACACGCGGGCCGGGCCGGTCATGACGGGGTTCTTCAGGCCGGTGATCTTGGCCACGGCGCCTTCGGGCGACAGGTTGCCCCTGAGGATGGCGAGGTGCCCCTGCGCGTACAGCGGCCTGGTGATGGGGCGGATCACGTCCTGGTCGGGAGAGGGCTCATCGGGCACGTTGGCCAGCACCTCGGCGATGGTCTGGCCGGTGATGGTCAGGCAGTCGCCGTGCAGCAAACCGGCGTTGAGCAGGATCTTCATGACCTGGGGAATGCCGCCGGCGCGGTGCAGGTCGATGGCCAAGTGCTTGCCGCTGGGTTTCAGGTCGCACAGGACGGGGGTCTTCTGGCGCACGCGCTCGAAGTCGTCGATGTGCCAGTCCACCCCCGCCGCGTGGGCGATGGCCAGGAAATGCAGCACCGCATTGGTCGATCCACCCGTGGCCATGATGACGGCGACGGCGTTCTCGATGGCCTTTTTCGTCACGATGTCGCGCGGCTTGAGGTCCTTCTTGATGGCCTCGATAAGCACGCGCGCGGACTCCTTGGTCGAGGCGACCTTTTCGCCTTCCTCGTTCGCCATGGTGCTGGACCAGGGCAGTGAGATGCCCAGGGCCTCGAAGGCCGAGCTCATGGTGTTGGCGGTGTACATGCCGCCGCAGGAGCCCGTGCCGGGAATGGCGCGCTTCTCGATCTGTTCCAGGTCCTCGTCGCTGAGCTTGCCCGCCGCGTTCTGGCCCACGGCCTCGAACACGCTCACGATGTTCAGGTCCTGGCCCTTGTAGTGGCCGGGCAGAATGGTGCCGCCGTACACGTAGATCGCGGGCACATTGGCGCGCAGCATGCCCATCAGGCCGCCGGGCATGTTCTTGTCGCAGCCGCCGATGACGATCACACCATCCATCCATTGGCCCTGTACGCAGGTCTCGATGCAGTCCGAAATCACCTCGCGGCTGACCAGGGAGTACTTCATGCCCTCGGTGCCCATGGCCATGCCGTCGGAGATGGTCGGCGTGCCGAAGACCTGCGCGTTGCCGCCAGCTTCCTCGATGCCGACGATGGCGGCATCCGCGAGCTTCTGCAGCCCCGAGTTGCAGGGGGTGATGGTGCTGTGCCCGTTGGCCACACCCACCATGGGCTTGACGAAATCGCCCTCCTCGTAGC
>JAEWVY010000239.1 GCA_023396625.1 Pseudomonadota bacterium
GTCCAGCCCGACGCCCGTGCCGCCACCGCCGGCCGGCACCTTCGCAGCCTGCGCCTTGGTCTGCGTCGCGCCGGCCATGACCGACTTGGTGAAGGACTGGATGTCTTCGGCCGTGATGCGGCCCTTCAGGCCCGAACCCCGGACCTCTTCCAGCGGCACGCCCAGTTCACGGGCGAACTTGCGCACCGACGGCGAGGCATGCGGGAGGCCCGGCATCGGGCTGACCGCGGGGCGGTGCGCGGGGGCACCGGTCACGCCCACCGGCCCGGCGCTTGCCTGGACCCGCGTTGCCGCTGCCGGAGCGGGGCTCGCCGGCGCTGCGTCCACGGGCGCACCCCGGGCGGGAGCCGGCGCACCTGCCGCGGCGGGCGAGGCCACGGGGGCCACGCCACCGATGCCGTCCAGCACCGCGAGCAAGTCGCCCATGTTGACCTTGTCGCCCACCTTGACCCGCAATTCGCGGACCACGCCAGCGGCCGAGGACGGGATTTCCATCGACGCCTTGTCCGACTCCACCGTGATCAGGCTCTGCTCCACAGCCACGGCGTCACCCGGCTTGACGAAGACTTCAATGACCGCGACGTCCTTGAAATCACCGATGTCAGGCACGCGCACCTCCACGGGGAGGGCCGAGCGGGCCGCCTGGGTGGCGGGAATAGCTACATTTTCAATAGCATCACTCTTATAATCCACGCTGGGAAATGGCATTTTTTCCTCAAAAACCGGTGGCGGTGCCGCTGCGTCGGCCTGCGGGTCCAGCAGCAGCAGCACGGTCCCCTCGGACACCTTGTCGCCCACCTTCACCCGCATCTCCCGCACCACGCCGGCGGCGGACGAGGGGATCTCCATCGATGCCTTGTCCGACTCCACGGTGATCAGGCTTTGCTCGGCCCGCACCACATCCCCAGGCTTGACCATCAATTCGATGACGGCGACGTCGCTGAAATCACCAATGTCTGGAACCTTGACTTCCATCAGTGCCATGTTTCTCTCCATCTGGGGCACCCCGCCGCCTAACCCGGCAGCCGGCGTAACCCTGTTTCCTTGACCGGGCTCAGGCCCGCAGAGGGTTGACGCGCTCGGTGCGCAGGCCGTATTTCGCGATGGCTTCCGCCACCGTGGCCACCGGCACACTGCCCTCCTCGCTCAGCGCCTTGAGGGCGGCCACGACGATGTAGTGGCGGTTGACCTCGAAGTGCTCGCGCAGCCTGGCGCGGAAGTCGCTGCGGCCAAAGCCGTCCGTGCCCAGCACCTTGTAGGTTCGGCCCTTGGGGATGAAGGGACGGATCTGCTCGGCGTAGGCCTTGATGTAGTCCGTGGAGGCCACGACCGGGCCGGTGTGCTTGTCCAGCTGCTGCGCCACGAAGGGCACGCGGGGCGCCTCGGTCGGGTGCAGCAGGTTCCAGCGCTCGGCGTCCTGGCCATCGCGGGCCAGTTCGTTGAAGCTGGGGCAGCTCCACACGTTGGCGGCCACGCCCCAGTCGGCGACCAACAGTTCCTGGGCGGCAAGGGATTCGCGCAGGATGGCGCCGGACCCCAGCAGCTGCACGCGCGGTGTGAGCTTGGGCCCTTCCTTGCACAGGTACATGCCCTTGATGATCTGCTCTTCGGTGCCGGCCGTCAGGCCCGGCATGGCGTAGTTTTCGTTGAGCAACGTGAGGTAATAGAACACGTTGTCCTGCTTTTCCACCATGCGCTTCAAGCCGTGGTGCAGGATCACGCCGACTTCGTGCGCAAAGGTCGGGTCGTAGCTCACGCAGTTGGGGATGGTGCCGGCCAGGATGTGGCTGTGGCCGTCCTCGTGCTGCAGGCCCTCGCCGTTGAGCGTGGTGCGCCCGGAGGTGCCGCCCAGCAGGAAGCCGCGCGCCTGCATGTCACCCGCCGCCCAGGCCAGGTCGCCAATGCGCTGGAAGCCGAACATCGAGTAGTACACGTAGAACGGCACCATGATGCGGTTGCTGGTGCTGTAGCTGGTGGCCGCGGCGATCCAGCTGCTCATGCCGCCGGCTTCGTTGATACCTTCCTGCAGGATCTGGCCGGCCTTGTCTTCCTTGTAATACATCACCTGGTCCTTGTCGACCGGGGTGTACTGCTGGCCTGCCGGGTTGTAGATGCCGATCTGGCGGAACAGACCTTCCATGCCGAAGGTGCGTGCCTCGTCCACCAGGATGGGCACCACGCGCGGGCCCAGGGCCTGGTCGCGCAGCAGCTGCGTGAGGAAGCGCACATAGGCCTGGGTGGTGGAGATTTCACGCCCCGGCGCCGTGGGTTCGATCACCGACTTGAAGTTGTCCAGCGACGGCACGGTGAATGACTCGTCAGCCTTCGTACGACGGTGCGGCAGGTAGCCCCCCAGGGCCTTGCGGCGCTCATGCAGGTAGCGCATCTCGGGCGTGTCGTCCGCCGGCTTGTAGAACGGGATTTCGGGCAACTGGCTGTCGGGGATCGGGATGTTGAAGCGGTCGCGGAAGGCCTTGATGTCCTCGTCCGTGAGCTTCTTGGTCTGGTGCACGTTGTTCTTGCCCTCGCCCGCCTTGCCCATGCCAAAACCCTTGACGGTCTTGATCAACAACACGGTGGGCTGGCCCTTGTGCTTGACCGCCGCCGCGTAGGCGGCATAGACCTTCTGCGGATCGTGCCCGCCACGGCGCAGGGCCCAGATGTCGTCGTCACTCATGCGGGACACCATTTCCAGCGTGCGCGGGTCGCGGCCAAAGAAGTGCTTGCGCACGTAGGCCCCGTCGTTCGCCTTGAAGGCCTGGTAGTCGCCGTCCAGCGTGTCCATCATGACCTTGCGCAGGGCGCCGTCCTTGTCGCGCGCCAGCAGCGGGTCCCAGTTGCTGCCCCAGATCAGCTTGATCACGTTCCAGCCCGCACCGCGGAATTCGCCTTCGAGCTCCTGGATGATCTTGCCGTTGCCGCGCACCGGGCCGTCCAGGCGCTGCAGATTGCAGTTGATGACGAAGATCAGGTTGTCCAGGTTTTCCCGCGCGGCCAGGCCGATGGCACCCAGGCTCTCCACCTCGTCCATCTCGCCGTCACCGCAGAACACCCAGACCTTGCGGTTCTCGGTGTTGGCGATGCCGCGGGCGTGCAGGTACTTGAGGAAGCGCGCCTGGTAGATGGCCATCAGTGGCCCCAGGCCCATGGACACGGTGGGGAACTGCCAGAACTCGGGCATGAGCTTGGGGTGCGGGTAGCTGGACAGACCCTTGCCGTCCACCTCCTGGCGGAAATGCAGCAGCTGCTCTTCCGTCAAGCGCCCTTCCAGGTAGGCCCGGGCATAGACGCCGGGGGCCACGTGGCCCTGGATGTAGAGGCAGTCGCCGCCGTGGTTTTCGCTCTCGGCATGCCAGAAGTGGTTGAAGCCGGCGCCGAACATGTGCGCCAGCGAGGCGAAGGAGCCGATGTGTCCGCCCAGGTCACCGCCGTCCACCGGGTGGTGGCGGTTGGCCTTGACCACCATGGCCATGGCGTTCCAGCGCATGTAGGCGCGCAGGCGTTCCTCGATTTCGATGTTGCCCGGGCAGCGCTCTTCCTGGTCGGGCTCGAGGGTGTTGACATAGCCGGTATTGGCGGAGAACGGCATGTCGATGCTGTTCTGGCGGGCGTGCTCGAGCAGTTGCTCCAGCAGAAAGTGGGCGCGCTCGGGGCCTTCGGCCTGGATCACCGCGGACAGCGCATCCATCCATTCGCGGGTTTCGAGGCTGTCCACATCCAAAACGCCGGGCAAGCTTTCAGGGCGGGCTGACATGGGGGGTCTCCTTGGTTTTGTCTGCAATTTAGTACAACGGCGCCAGTTTCCCACAATTTCCATGAAATTTCAAATCATGCATTTTTATCTCATAATGCAAAATTTCATGCTTACCCCCTCCCCTTCGTTCCCGGGCGCTTTCTGGCTCGACCCAGTCCGTTGACCGCGAATTCGTCGAACCCAGAGCGATGCGACATCTTCCCCTGCTCCCCTACACTTGGACCCATGAGGAAGAATCCCTTTCCGTCAGGCCTGCAGGTCACCTCCATCGAGCCACTCGGATGGTGGCGAGGCTGGTGGCGCAGGCAATCTCCCATGCGGCAGGACCGCTTCGCGATGCTCGCCCCCATTGCGGCCGTCCTGCTGTTTCTCGCGGCCATCATCGTCTCGTTCTGGTATTTGCGCCTGGAAGAGGTCGAACGCGAGCAGGAGGCCGTCACGCGGGATCTGGAATACGCGCAGCAGCGCCTTCGCCTGCGGCTGCTCGAGCGCCAGGAGCAGCTCATGCGCCTGGCACGCGACATTTCCAACAAGGAAGTGGATCCCGAGGAATTCATGGCGCGTGCCGAATCCCTGGTGGCGCAGTACCCGGAACTCGAGGCACTGACCTGGATCGACGGGCAACGCAAGGTCATCACCAGCCAGAGCACGCCCAGCCTGACCAGCGGCACGCGCTGGATTCCTGGCGAACTGCTGCAGGACGGCCCCACAGCCGACAGTTTTCATCTGGCCCATGACCTGATGCAACCGGTGTATTCCCAGCCGGCGGCCAACTCCACCTCCGTCCCGCCGCTGCAGTTGCACACCCCCCTGACCCAGCAGGGCCAGTTCTCGGGGGTGGTGCTCGGCGAATACTCGATCGACAGCCTGCTGCGCTATGGCGTGCCCACCGAGATCTCGTCCAAATACGCCATGGCCCTGCTCGACAGCAAGAACGTGCTGCTCGCCGGCCAGTCCATCCCGGCCCGCCCCAACACCCTGGGCTTGCTGCCATGGACCACGCAAATCAACGAAGACGAGTTGCCCGTGTCGCCGGTGGGCAACGGCCTGGTGCTGCGCGCCCAGGCCTGGCGCACCTCGCTGGGGGTGATCGGCAGCGGCCTGTTCTGGCTGGTGGGCGCCTTGAGCGTGCTCACGGCGTGGATGCTGATCGCCAACTGGCGCCATACGCGGCGGCGCATGCAGGCCCAGCATGCGCTCGTGGCGGAAACCACCTTCCGCCGTGCCATGGAAAACTCCATGCTCACCGGCATGCGCGCGCTCGACCTGCACGGCCGCATCACGTATGTGAATCCGGCGTTCTGCCGCATGACCGGGTGGAACGAGGACGAACTCGTCGGGCGAACGGCCCCCTTCCCCTACTGGCCGGAGGAAGACACCGAAATCCTCAAGGCGCGGCTGCACGAGGAACTCGCAGGCCTCATCCCGCCCAGCGGCATCCAGTTCCGGGTCAAGCGCAAGGACGGGTCGCTGTTCGACGCCAGGCTGTATGTCTCGCCACTCATCGACGCCGTGGGGAAGCAGACCGGCTGGATGACGTCGATGACCGACATCACGGAACCCAACCGCATCCGGGACCAGCTGCAGGCATCGCACGAGCGCTTCACGACGGTGCTGGAGGCGCTCGATGCGTCGGTGTCCGTCGCGCCGCTCGGCAGCGAGGAGCTGCTCTTCGCCAACAAGCTCTATCGCCTCTGGTTCGGGGGGCAGACCGACGGCCACCTGCGCCTGGTGCAGCAGGCCGGCATGCCCGAACAGCGCCTGGGAGACGGCGCCGATGACGTGGACCAGCTGGCTGGATTGCCCACGGGCGCGCTGACGGCCGCGGATGCGGAGAACGCCGAGATATACGTCCACCAGCTCGACAAGTGGCTGGAAGTGCGCTCGCGCTACCTCACCTGGGTCGACGGGCGGCTCGCGCAAATGGTCATCGCCACCGACATCACGCCACGCCGCAAGGCCGAGGAACAGTCGGCCGCCCAGGCCGAGCGCGCCCAGACCGCCAGCCGGCTGATCACCATGGGGGAAATGGCCTCCAGCGTGGCACACGAACTCAACCAGCCGCTGACCGCCATCAACAACTACTGCAATGGCATGGTCTCGCGCATCAGGGG
>JAEWVY010000416.1 GCA_023396625.1 Pseudomonadota bacterium
CGCGCTGGCCCTGGCGCACGGGGTCTGTCCTTACTATCTGGCGCAGGAACTGGTCCGCTGGGCTGACGTGGTGGTGGGCGACTACAACTACTGGTTCGACGCCAGCGCGCTGCTGCATGCGCTGACCGCACGGGAAGGTTGGCGCGTGGGCCTGCTGGTGGACGAGGCGCACAACCTGGTGGACCGCGCGCGCGGCATGTACAGTGGCAGGCTTGACCCCCAGGACCTGGGCCGCCTGCGCCGTGTCGTTCCGGAGAGTCTCCGGCGGCCGTTGGACCGGCTGCACCGTCACTGGCGCAACCTCGCGCGGCGCCAGACCGCGCCGTATCAGGTGCTGAACAGTGTGCCCGAGGAATTCGCGGGGGCGCTGCGCGATGCCGCGGCGAGCGTGGGCGACTTCATGGCCAGCCACCCGGCGCTGGTGGCCCAGCTTGGACCGGCGGGTGGCGAGTTGCAGCGCCTGTATTTCGACCTCCTGCATTTCCTGCGTCTGACCGAGACGTTTGGCCCGCATGCGCTGTTCGAGCTGCAGCAGCGCCCGGCCGGATCGTCCCGCCCGGGCCGCGCGCCGGATGTCGTGCCGTGCATCCGCAACCTGGTGCCCGCGCCGCATCTGCGGCCGCGCTGGGCCGCGGCGCGGGCGACCGCGCTGTTTTCCGCCACGCTCAGCCCGCGGGAATGGCATGCCGACCTGCTGGGCCTGCCCGAGGACACGGCGTGGATCGACGTGCCCTCGCCGTTTCAAGCGCGGCAACTTTCGGTGCAGGTCGTGCGCCAGGTCTCCACCCGCTGGCGCGATCGGGACGCCTCGATCGTGCCCATCGCGGCACTGATTGCCCAACAGTACGAGGCGGCTCCCGGCCATTATCTGGCCTTCTTCAGCAGCTATGACTACCTGAGCCGTGTGTTTGCCGAGCTGCAGCGCCGGCACCCGGTCATTCCCGCGTGGGCGCAGCAGCGGCAGATGGACGAGCCCGCGCGCGACGCTTTTCTGGCACGCTTTGTACCCGGCGGCCGCGGCATCGGTTTCGCGGTGCTGGGAGGCGCCTTTGCGGAGGGTATCGACCTGCCCGGTGATCGCCTGGTCGGCGCCTTCGTCGCCACGCTCGGCCTGCCGCAGGTCAACCCGTTCAATGAACAGGTGCGCCAGCGTATGGAGGCCAGTTTTCCCGGCCGGGGTTATGCCTATGCCTATCTCTACCCCGGGCTGCAGAAGGTCGTGCAGGCCGCGGGCCGCGTGATCCGCACGCCGCGGGACGAGGGGGTGCTGTATTTGATCGACGACCGGTTCGGGCACGCCGAGGTGCAAAAGCTTCTGCCGGCATGGTGGCGGTTGCGGTGACGAGGGATCCCGCAGTCCGGACCATCAGGCCCAGAAGACGGGCGACCGGTTGCCGTACCAGGCGTCGAGCTCCGGCTCCACCGCGGACTCGATGCGAGCGCGGCGGATTTTCATGGTGGGCGTGAGAAAGCCGTTTTCGATGGACCAGGGTTCACGCGCCACGACGATCATCTTGAGCTGTTCGTAGTCGGCCACCTGCTGGTTGACGGCGCTGAGCAACTGGCCAAGCTCGCTCTCCACCTGCTGGCGCACCGCCGCGTCGCCCACCCGGCCGCGCAGGTCCTCGGCCAGCACCACCATGGCATAGGCCGAAGGCTGGCCCACGCCGGAGACCAGGGACAGTTCCACCATCGGGTGGGCGTTGATGAGGTTTTCAATCGGCGCGGGGGCGACGTATTTGCCCTTGGAGGTCTTGAACAATTCCTTGACGCGGCCGGTGATCTTGAGCAGCCCGTTGGCGTGGCGTTCACCGCGGTCGCCGGTGCGGAAGAAGCCGTCCTCGGTCATGACTTCGGCCGTGAGGTCGGGCTGCCTGTAGTAACCCACCATCTGGCCAGGCGACTTGATGAGGATTTCACCCTCGTCGCTGATGCGCACTTCGACGCCGGGCATGGGACCGCCCACGCAGCCCGGCGCGTTGATCGCGTCGGTCGAATTGTGCGAATAGGCGAAGTCTTCCGTCATGCCGTAGCCTTCGACCAGATTCAGGCCCAGGCGCCGGTACCAGGCGATCAGGTCGGCCGGAATCGGCGCCGAGCCGCTGCCGGCCAGCAGCACGTGGTTCAGACCCAGGCCGGTGAGCACCTTGCGCGCGACGATCCGGCCCAGGATGGGGATGGACAGCAGGCGGTCGAGCTTCTTGGGGGGCATCTTGCTGAACACGCCCTGTTGGAACTTGAGCCAGAGCCGGGGCACCGAAATGAAGGTCAACGGCCGGGCGCGCTGCAGATCCTGCAGGAAGGTGTCCAGCGATTCGGCGAAGTACACATGGGTGCGCCCGTTGACCATGGAAGCGCACTCCACCCAGGCGCGTTCGAACACGTGGGCCAACGGCAGGTAGGACAGGATGCGGTTTTCCTCCACGGCGCCGATGCGCGCGTTGATTTCCCGGCTGATGCCTTCGCTGGCCCGCGTCACGCGGCCAAACGCATGCATGACGCCCTTGGGCGTGCCGGTGGAGCCCGAGGTGTAAATGATCATCGCCAGATCGTCCTCGTCACGTGACGGGTGGCCCTGAAGGGGCTCGGTCCGGGCCACGATGGAGCCCCAGGTGTCGAAGTCGGTGCGCGGGGCCAGGGGCAGGGCGATGCAGGGCAGGC
>JAEWVY010000367.1 GCA_023396625.1 Pseudomonadota bacterium
TGCGGGTGACGGTCAGCAACTGTGCCGCCGGCTGCTCGGTCAGCGTGCGGGCCATGTTTTCGATGGCGCTGTGTTGCAGCTTGATGATGCGGGCCGCCAGCTCCTTGCGGACAGGCGAAGCCTGGGAGGGCGCGGTGGCGGTGGCGGTGGTGGAGGCAGCAAGCATGGCGAGGATATAGAGCAGTTTTTTGAACATGCCGCATCATATACGGGGGCTGGCGCGTTGCCGTCGCGGGCGTCAGGCCAGGGTGTGCAGGGGAATGTCGTGCGCTGCGGCGAGCCGTTCGATCTGCTTGCGGGTCCGGCCCGCGAAAAAACGGGCCAGCGTGTCATGCGTGGCGGGCTCGTGCAAAGCGGCGTTATCGTGCGCGTCGATCCCGGCGGCCCGGCACAGCGCTTTGGCGAAATGCGGCTCCAGCGCCGCCACGGCGACGCGGCCATCCTTGCAGGCATAGACGCGGTAGCCGGCATGGGCGCCCCCCACTGCGCCGGTGGGTTGGGTCAGGCCCCAGTGCCGCGGCAGCGCCAGCCAGGCCGCGGCATCGGACAAGGCCACCTCCTGGAAACTGCCGCGGCGGCTCGCGGTCCGCTCGCGGGCCACGATGGCCCGCAGCACGGCTTCGCTGGCGAGCAGCGCGCCGGCCATGTCGGCGAACAGCGTGGGGGGCAGGGTCAGCCCGTCGATCAGGCCGGCATCGGCGAGGTAGGTCAGGTCGTGGCCCGGTGCCTCGGCTTGCGGGCCAGGCGCGCCCACGATCGCCACCATCGACAGCGTCGGGTGGCGCCGATGCAGGCTTCTCCAGCCGAGCCCGAGCTTGCGCAGGGCGGACGGGCGAAAGGAGGTGAGCAGTACGTCCGCGCGGGCGAGCGCGCGATGCAGCGCCGCCTGGCCTGGATCGGTCTTGAGGTCCACGCAGAGGGTTGAGATGCCCCGGTGCAAGGTGGCGTAGGCCTCGGCGCTGTACAGACTCATCGGGTCGCCGCGGGCTTCCGTGGGCGCGCCTTGCGGGGGCGGGGGCTCGACTTTCACGCAGTTCGCGCCCATGGTCCGCAGACGCAGCAGGGCGGCAGGCCCCGGCAGGTTCAGCGCGAGACTCAGGACGCGGGTGCCTCGCAGGGGCTTGAGGGTGGCGGACGGCGCATTACGAGATTCGGCATGGGCGGAAGGCATGAATCAATCCTGATTTGATAGCTGAGTATGTCCAGATGACGCTGGATATGGCGCTATTTAATCAGAAAACAGGCATGCCGGGCCGTCAGGCGCCGAAGTCGAGCGGCAGGCCGACATAGTTTTCGGCGATCGTGCGCAAGCCCGCCTCGGAATGGAGCAGGTAGTCGATTTCCGCCTCCTGGAATTTGGCCACGATGGCGCCATCCTCGGGGAAGCGGTGCATCAGCATGGTGAACCACCACGAGAAGCGCTCGGCGCGCCAGATGCGCTTGAGGCAGCGCCCCGAGTAGTCGTCGAGGCCGGCTTCGGACCGGTCCTGGTAGAACTCGATGAGGGCGTTGGCCAGGTACTTGACGTCGGTGGCCGCCAGGTTCAGGCCCTTGGCACCGGTGGGCGGCACGATGTGTCCGGCATCTCCGGCGAGGAACATGCGGCCGAAGCGCAGCGGCTCGGTCACGAAACTGCGCAGCGGCGCGATGCTTTTTTCGAGGCTCGGGCCCGTGACGAGTTGCTCGTTGGCCCGGGGATCCAGGCGCAGCCGCAGTTCCTGCCAGAAGGCCTCGTCGGTCCATTCCTCGACCTTGTCGGTCAGTGGCACCTGCAGGTAGTAGCGGCTGCGCGTATGGCTGCGCTGGGAGCACAGGGCAAACCCCCGGGGGCTGTTGACATAAATGAGTTCCTCGTGCACCGGAGGCGTGTCCGACAGGAGGCCCAGCCAGCCGAAGGGGTAGACCTTTTCGTATTCGCGGATGGCGCTGCGCGGTGCGCTGGCGCGGCAGACGCCGTGGAAGCCGTCGCAGCCGGCGATGAAATCGCACTGGAGTTCATGGGCCTGGCCATCCTTCTCCCAGGTGACGCGCGGGTTCCGGCTGTCGAAATCATGCACCTGCACATTGGCGGCCTGGTAGACCGTGTCCAGACCGGCGGCAGCTCGCGCCTCCATGAGATCCCGGGTGAGTTCGGTCTGGCCGTAGACCATGACATTCTTGCCGCCGGTCAGGCGGTTCATGTCGATGCGGTGACGCTGGCCGTGAAACAACATGTCGAACCCGCCGTGCACCAGCCCGTCCCGGTGCATGCGCTGGCCGACGCCGGCCTCATCCATGAGGTCGATGCAGACCTGTTCGAGAATGCCGGCGCGAATGCGCGACAGCACGTGCTCGCCGGTCTGGCGCTCGACGACGATGGCGTCGATGCCGGCCCGGTGAAGCAGCTGACCGAGCAGCAGTCCCGACGGACCGGCCCCGATGATGGCAACCTGAGTGCGCATGGCTGTGTCTCCTGTGACGATGCCGCCAGCTTAGGCCGGCAGGTGCCCTGGGCGCGACGGGGGCGCAGGCATGATGCACGATCATCGCGCGAATTGCGCGATGATCGTGCAATTCGGAGGTTGTGCGGAGGCTGTGGCGACGGCGCCTTCAGTGCCCGAGGATCTTCGACAGAAAGTCGCGGCTGCGTTCGTTCTGCGGGTTGTTGAAGAAGTCGTGCGGCGTGTTCTGCTCGACGATCTGGCCCTGGTCCATGAAGATCACGCGGTCGGCCACGGCCTTGGCGAAGCCCATTTCGTGCGTGACGCACAGCATGGTGATGCCCTGACCAGCCAGTTCGATCATCACGTCCAGGACTTCCTTGATCATCTCGGGGTCGAGTGCCGACGTGGGTTCATCGAACAGCATGATCTTGGGCTTGAGGCACAACGCCCGGGCAATGGCCACGCGCTGCTGCTGGCCCCCCGAAAGTTGCAGCGGGTACTTGGCCGCCTGTTCGGCGATGCGCACGCGCTCCAGCTGCGCCATGGCGCGTTCCTCGGCTTCCTTCCTGGGCATCTTGCCCACCCACATCGGGGACAGGGTGAGGTTTTCCAGCACGGTCAGGTGCGGGAACAGGTTGAACTGCTGGAACACCATGCCCACTTCCTTGCGGATGCGGTCGATGGCCTTGACGTCGTCGGTCAGCTCGGTGCCGTCCACGATCAGGCGGCCTTCCTGGTGCTCCTCGAGCCGGTTGATGCAACGGATGAGCGTGGATTTGCCCGAGCCCGAGGGCCCGCAGATGACGATGCGCTCGCCCTTGGCGACGGACAGGTCGATGTCGCGCAACACGTGGAAGTTGTTGCCATACCACTTGTTGACTTTGTCGAAGACGATGATGGGGTCGGTGTGGGGGGTGCTCATGATCCGTTCAGCGGGCCTTGCCCTTGTTGACCTGCGCCTCCACCCAGCGGCTGTAGCGCGACATCGCGAAACAGAAGACGAAGTAGATCAGCGCGATGAAGAGGTAGCCCTCGATCTTGTAGGGACGCCAGTCGGCGTCGGAGTTCAGGGCCAGGCCCATGGAACCGGTCAGCTCGTACAGGCTCACGATGGTGACCAGCGAGGTGTCCTTGAAGATGGAGATGAAATTGTTCATGAGGCCGGGAACGACCAGGGCCAGCGCCTGCGGCAGCACGATCTTGCGCTGCGTCTGCCAGTAACTCAGCCCGAGGGTGGCGGCCGCCTCCACCTGGCCCTTGGGAATGGCCTGCAACCCGCCGCGGATGACCTCGGCCATGTAGGCCGCGGCAAACAGCGTGATGCCGGCCAGCACGCGGAGCAGCACGTCGATCGCAAAGCCCTGCGGCATGAACAGCGGGAACATGAACGACGCCAGGAAGAGCACGGAGATCAGCGGCACGCCGCGGATCAACTCGACGTAGATGGTGCAGGCACTGCGGATGGCCGGCAGGCTGGAGCGGCGGCCAAGCGCCACCAGCAGCGCGATCGGGAAGGCCATGGCAATGGACAGCGTCGCCAGCAGCAGGGTGAGCGGCAGGCCGCCCCAGCGGTCGGTCTCCACCCAGGTCAATCCTGCCAGGCCGCCGAACATCAGGGCAAAGAAAAATCCCAGCACGACCAGCCACAGCAGGGCCAGCCACGATTTCCAGAAGGCGCGCACGCAACTGGCAATGACCAGGCCAAGCAGCGCCAGGGTGGCCAGCAGGGGACGCCACTGCTCCTCGAAAGGGTAGCGTCCAAAGAGGATCAGCCGGTATTTTTCGGCGATCACGCCCCAGCAGGCGCCGGTTTCCGCGGCATGACAGAGTTGATGGTCGGGGAGCCAGTGCGCATCGAACAGGGCCCACCGCAACATGGGGGGCAGCACGTAGAGCAGCATGGCCGCGATGACCAGGGTGCCCAGCGCGGTTTTCCGGTCGCCGAACAGGTGGATGCGGGCCCAGGCCAGCGGGCCCTCGGTCTTGACAGGCGCGGGGCGGGGCGCGATGGGCTGAAAGGCAGGGGCGGTCACGGCAAGTCCTCAGCGTTCCTGGATCGCCGCGCGGGCGTTGTACCAGTTCATCAGCACGGACGTCAGCAACGAGGTGCTCAGGTACACCAGCATGATGATGGCGATGCATTCGACGGCGCGGCCGGTCTGGTTGATCGCGGTGTTCGCGATGGACACCACATCCGGGTAGCCAATGGCCACGGCCAGCGACGAGTTCTTGGTCAGGTTGAGATACTGATTGGTCAGCGGCGGGATGATGACGCGCAGGGCCTGCGGCAGGGTGACCAGACGCATGGTCTGGCCGCGGCTCAGGCCCAGCGCGCTGGCCGCTTCCGTCTGGCCGGCCGTCACCGACTGGATGCCACTGCGGACCACCTCGGCCACGAAGGCCGCTGTGTACACCGTCAGCCCCAGCAGCACCGACAGGAATTCCGGGGTGAAGGCGCCGCCGTTTTCGACGGCGAATTCGCCTTGCACAGGCACGTTCCATTCCGTCGGGGCACCCCCGAGCAGCCAGCCCAGTACGCCGCACGCGAGAAAGAGCCCCAGCGGCGCCCAGACCGTGCTCCTGGCCTGGCCCGTTCGCTCGAAAGAACGGCGCGCATGCCACCGGTAGGCCCAGGCGACCACGATGCCGGCGGCCAATCCCCCGGCGGCCCAGACATGCCCGGTGGCCCAGATGGGGATGGGGAAATTCAGTCCACCCTTGCTCAGGTACAGGGGCCCCCAGACCAGCGGCTCGGACGCGGCGGGCAGCACTTCGGTGAACAGCAGATACCACATCAGCAGTTGCAGCAGCACCGGAATGTTGCGAAAGCACTCCACGTACCCTGTGCACAGACCCCGGATCAGGGCGTTGCGCGAGAAGCGGCCCACCCCCACCAGCGTGCCGATGAGGGTGGTGAGGATGATCCCGAGCACCGCCACGCGTAGCGTGTTGGTGAAGCCAATGAGATAGGCCCGCCAATACGGCTCGCCCGAGTCGAAGGCGAACAGGCTTTCACCGATGTCGAAGCCTGCGGCGCTGGTCAGGAAGTCAAAACCGGTGCGGATGCCCCGCACCCGCATGTTGGCACCCGTGTTGTGCGCCAGGAACCACGCGGCCAGACCGATGAGCACCACGGCGACCACTTGATACAGCAGGCCTCGAAAGGCGCGGCTGCGCCAGGACCAGATTTTCTTTCTTGGTGGGGGGCGGTCGCTCATGGAGCCGAGATTTGCGTTGGGAAGCGGTTTTCGTGCGAACCCGGTGCCGGGATGTGCGCAGCGGGTGCAAGCACGAATCGGGCCCGTGCGTGAGGTGCACGGGCCCACAGGAGGTCAGCTGGCGCTCAGCGGACGGGCATGGCGTATTGCAGCCCGCCTTTGTTCCACTGGTTGTTCAGGCCCCGAGGCAGTTGCAGGGCTGATTTGGGCCCCACGTTGCGCTCGAAAATCTCGCCGTAGTTGCCGGTGGCCTTGATGGCGCGGGCCATCCATTCCTTGTCCAGGCCCAGCAGTTTGCCCGTGTCTTCCGTGGTGCCCAGGATGCGGCCGACGACCGGGTCCTTGCTGGTCGCCTTGAGCGCGTCCACATTGGCCTGGTTGATGCCGTACTCCTCGGCTTCGATCAGGCCGTAGATCACCCATTTCACGATGGCGAACCACTCGTCGTCGCCACGGCGCACCAGGGGGCCCAACGGCTCCTTGGAGATCAGTTCGGGCAGGATCAGGTGGTCGGCGGGGTTCTTGGCGGACTTGTTGCGCACCGACGCCAGGCCCGAGGCGTCAGTCGTGTAGGCGATGCAGCGGCCGGAGAAGTACGCCCCTTCCACGGCTTCGAGCTTCTCGAACACCACGGGCTTGATGTTCAGATCGTTGGCTTTGGAGAAGTCGGTCAGGTTTTTCTCGGTGGTGGTGCCGCTTTGCACGCACACGGTCTGACCCTTGAGCTGTTTGGCGCTCTTGATCTTGCTCTTCACCGGCACCATGAAGCCCTGGCCATCGTAATAGGTGACGGCCGTCTGGTTCAGGCCGAGCGAGGCATCACGGGTCAGCGTGAAGGTGGTGTTGCGCGACAGAATGTCGACTTCGCCCGATTGCAGGGCCGTGAAGCGCGCCTGGGCTGCCAGGGGCGTCCACTTCACCTTGTCGCCATCCCCCAGAACGGCGGCGGCAATGGCGCGGCACACGTCCACATCCAGCCCGGTCCATTTTCCGGTGGAGTCGGCGGCACTGAAGCCCGCCAGGCCGGTGTGCACGCCGCACACGACCTGGCCACGGGCTTTGATGCCGTCGAGGGTTTTCCCTGCAAAAGCGGCCGGGGCGGCGAGCAGCGCAGCGGCGCTCAGGCCCAGGGTCAGAAGTGGCTTGGAGAAATTACGCATGACAGAAGGACTCCTTGGAGGTCGCGGGTGGCACGCGGGGATTGCGCGCCGTAGGCCGCGTATTCTGTGCGACGATTCGCGGAATGCAAATAAAGATAAACCATGACTAAATAGCGAAACTGTCGCTGGCGTGAAAACCAGGAGAGACGGTTCGCCACGACCACGGCTCGGGCATGATCGACAAGGCGGATTTCATCGAAGGCATGGCCCGTGGCATGGCCGTGCTCGAAAGCTTCGACACGGAGCGTCAGCGTCTGAATGCCACTCTGGCGGCCCAGCGTGCGGGGTTGACCCGGGCGGCGGCGCGGCGACACCTGCTGACGCTGCTGCATCTGGGCTACCTCGAAACCGATGGCAGCTACTTTTGGCTGGCGCCCAAGGTGCTGCGGTTCTCGGGCAGCTACCTTGCCTCGGCCCGTGCCCCGCGGCTCATCCAGCCGACGCTGACGCGGCTGGCGGCGCAGGCGCAGGAATCATTTTCCGCCGTGGTGCTGGATCGGGACGAGGTGGTGATCATCGCGCGCAGCGGGCAGATCCGCCTGCTCGCCTACGGCCTGCACCTGGGCGCGCGCCTTCCCGCGCATGCCACGTCCACGGGCCGGGTGCTGCTGGCGTCGATGCCGCCGGCGGAATTCGAGGCCTGGATGCGCGGCGAATCCGGCGATCGGACCTTGCGGCGCCTGACCCCTCACACGGTGGTCGACCCGCAGGCCTTCCGCGAGTTGATCGGCCGGGTGCGGCAGGACGACTGGTGCGTCGCTTCCGAGGAACATGAACTGGGCGTGCACGCCCTGGCCGTGCCCGTGCGCGATATGCGGGGACGCACGGTCGCGGCCCTCAACGTCGTGGCTTCGCCCGCGCGTCTGCAACCCGAGGTGATGCGGCGGGATTTGCTGCCGCTGCTGCTGGAGGCGGCGCGGGAACTGCGCCCTCTGTTCTAGGGCGCGCCGCCCACGCCGGGCAAGGGCATCAAACGCCGAGGTGCTGCGCCAGAAGCGCCGGCTGCGTCAACAGCGCGTTGGAGGTGCCCGCAAAGGCCACCTCTCCCTTGACCAGGATGATGTTGCGGTCGGTGATCTGGGTCACGTGCTTCCAGTTCTTGTCCACGATCACGCTGCTGATTCCGCTCTCCCGGATCAGGCCGCAGATGCGCCAGATCTCACGCGCGATCAGGGGCGCCAAGCCCTCGGTGGCTTCATCGAGAATCAGCACTTCAGGGTTGGTCATGAGGGCGCGGCCGATGGTCAGCATCTGCTGTTCGCCGCCGGAAAGCTGCTGGCCGCCATGACCCAAGCGCTCCTTCAACCGGGGGAACGTCTCGAGCACCCGCTCATAGGTCCAGTCGCGCTGGCCGCGCACGCCGGCACGGGCGGCCATTTTCAGATTTTCCTCCACGCTCAGGTTGCCAAAAATGCCGCGTCCCTCGGGCACGTAGGCGATGCCCATGCGCGCAATTTCATAGGGCGCACGGCCCGTCACGTCACGTCCCATGACACGCACCGTTCCGTGGCGTGGCGGCACCAGGCCCATCAAACTCTTGAGGAGCGTGCTCTTGCCCATGCCGTTGCGCCCCATGAGGCCCACGGTTTCCCCGCGGGCCACCGAAAAGTCGACACCGCGCAGGATATGGCTGGCACCGTAGTAGGTTTGCAGGCCACTGGCCTCGATCAGCAGTTGGGCGGACGATGACGTGCCCATGTCAGTGCTCTTCCCCGAGATAGGCTGCCTGGACCCCGCGGTCGGTGCGGATGGTGGCGGGCGCGCCGCTGGCGATCACCATGCCATTGACCATGACCGTGATTCGGTCCGCCAGGGTGAAGATCGCGTCGAGGTCGTGCTCGACCAGCATCATCGCGTGATCTTTCTTCAGGCGCAGCAGCAGTTCGACCATGCGCTGCGCCTCGGCCACACCCATGCCCGCCAGCGGCTCGTCGAGCAGTAGCACGACCGGCTCGGTGGCCAGGGTCATTGCGATTTCAAGCTGCCGTTGTTCGCCGTGGCTGGCGGCGCCAGCCACGGTGTGGCGCCGGGCCTGCAGCCCGGCCAGCTCGATGGCCCGTTCGGCACGGGCGTTGGCGGCGGCAGACTGGGTGGCGTTCCCGAGCCACCGCAACGGATTCCAGGGCTGCTGCGCGTCTCGGGACTGCGCAGCCAGGCGCACGTTCTCCCACACGGTGAAGGGCGGGAAGATGTTGGTTTTCTGGTAACTGCGGCCCAGGCCCTGGCGTGAGATGTTTTCCGGAGACCCGCCGGTCACGTCACGCCCGGCGAGCGTCACGGTGCCGGAGGAGGGCGGCAGGTCGCCCGAAAGCAGGTTGGTCAGCGTGGATTTACCGGCACCGTTGGGCCCGATCACCGCATGGATGTGGTTGCGCCAGAGATCAACCGACACCCCGTTGACCGCGGCCAGCCCGCCGAATCGCTTGGTCAGGTTCTTCGCCGAAAGCAGCACCTCACTCATGGCGCCCTGCCTTGCCGCGCAGGACGCGCTCCACCAGGCCCAGCACCCCGCGCGGTGCCAGCCACACCACGGCCACGATGAACAGGCCCATCCACAACTGCCAGTGCTTGCCGGTATCGAAGTCGCCGATGGCCGGCAGATCCTTGACCGCGTGCAGCACGTATTCAAAAGTGAAGGCACCGACGATGGCGCCGGCAAAATTGCCCATGCCCCCCAGGATGACCATCATGATGGCGTGGGCGCTCATGTGAAACCCCATCAGCTCCGGATTCACGTACCCCGTTTGCGCCCCCCACAGGTAGCCCGCGAGCCCCGCGAGCGCGCCGGCCAGCGTGAAAGCCGACAACTTGTAGCCGAAGGTGCCGAACCCCACGGCACGCATGCGGTGCTCGTTGACGCGGATGCCCGCCAGGGCGCGGCCCATGGGACTCCACAGCAGGCGCCGCAGGAACAGGTACACCCCGAGCAGGCAGGCGAACGTGAAGTAGTAGAAGACGCGCTTGTCCTCGAGGTCGAACAGGCCGGCATCGGGCTTGAAGTTGACATAGATGCCGTCCGATCCACCCAATGCCTTGTTGTCGAAGAACAGGTAGAACACCATCTGCGCGAAAGCCATCGTCACCATGATGAAGTAAATGCCGTGGGTGCGCACCACGAAGAAGCCGATGACCAGCGCGGCCAGTCCACAGGCCAGCACCGTCACGGGGAGCGACCACCACAGGCTCACGGGTTCGGCCTGCGGTGTCAGGAAGGCGAGCAGATAGCCCGCCAGACCGAAATAGGCCGCGTGGCCGAGCGACACCAGGCCGGTCACGCCAAGCAGCAAGTCCAGGCTCGCCGCGAAGATCGCCAGAATCATCATCCGGGAGACCATCTGGACATAGAAATCGCTGCCGATGAACGGAAACGCGATCAGGGCCAGCGCGCCGAGCCCGAGCAGCACCTGGATGCCGCGGGGAAGCACTTCGAGGTTGGCCCGGGGACTGCTCATGGATGGGCTTTCATTGCTTGAACAGGCCCTCGGGCTTCCACAGCAGCACCGCCGCCATCAGGACGTAGACCAGCATGCCCGAGACTTGGGGCAGCAGCACCTTGCCGAAGGTGTCCACCAGACCCACGAGCAGGGCCGAGATCAGCGCGCCGCGGACCGAGCCGATCCCGCCGATGACCACCACCACGAAGCACATGATGAGCACCTGAGCCCCCATGTTCGGGTAGACGCTGGCGATCGGGGCGGCGATCATGCCGGCCACGCTGGCCAACCCCACGCCCAGGGCGAACACGAAGGCGTGGATCAGCTTGATGTTGACGCCCAGCGATTCGGTCATGTCGCGGTTGAACGCCCCGGCGCGGATCTTCATGCCCAGCCGGGTCTTGTTGATCAGCAGATACAGGCCAATGGCCAGCGCGATGCAGATCCCTGACATGAACAGCCGGTACACAGGGTAGGACAGCGTGTCGGTCAAGGCGATCGAGGCGCCCAGCGCATCGGGCACCTTCACGCCGTGGACGTCGTCCCCCCAGAGGATCGAGCGCACCTCCTCGAAGATGTAGATCAGGCCAAAGGTCAGCAAGACCTGGTCGAGGTGATCGCGTCGATAGAAGTGGCGAAACAGCAGCCATTCCAGCGCCAGCCCGAACAGCACCGACAGCGCCGATCCCCCCAGGATGGCCAGCGTCAGGCTGCCGAATTGCCCCGCCAGCGCATACGCCAGGTAGGCACCCAGCATGTAGAAACTGCCGTGCGCGAGGTTGACCACGCCCATGATGCCAAAAATCAAGGTCAGGCCTGCGGCCAGCATGAACAGCAGCAGACCGTACTGCACGCTGTTGAGCACCTGAATCAGAAAATTGGCGAGATCCATCGGAAAAAAGGCAGGAAAAACGGCGGAGAGCGTCCGCCGTCAGGCCGTGGGGACAGGGGGGAATTGTCCCGCTCACCCCATGCGGCAGCCGGCGCCGGAGTCCGAAAGTGCCTTCGCGGCTATGCCAAGCACCTTGTTTTCCTTGTTTTCGACCACGCGCAAGTACATGTCCTGCACGGGATTGTGGGCCTTGCTCATGGTCCATTTGCCGCGCGGGCTGTCGATGACCGCCGATTCCATCGCTTTGTACAGTGCCGGCTTGGCCTTGAGGTCGCCCTTGACGGCATTCGCTCCCTTGACCAGCAGCAGCCCGGTGTCATAGCCTTGCACGGCATACACGTCCGGTTGCATGCGAAACACCTTGGCGTAGTCCAGGCGGAACTGCTTGTTGCGCGGCGTGTCCAGCGAATCGCTGTAGTGCATGGTGGTGATGACGCCGTCGGCGGCCGGTCCGGCCGCGTCGAGCACGCCCTCGGTCAGGAAGCCCGAGCCATACAGTGGGATCTTGCCCTTGAGCCCTGCGGCGGCATAGTCCTTCATGAACTTGGCCGCGGCCGGGCCGGCGAAGAAGCAGGCCACGGCATCGGGCTTGAGCGAGCCGATTTCGGTCAGCAGCGCCTGGAACTCCACGTTCGGGAACGGCAGCCCCAGCTCCTTGACGATGGTGCCGCCGGCCTTGGTGTAGCTTTCCTTGAAGCCTTCGAAAGCCTCGTCGCCCGCCGCGTATTTCCAGGTGATCCAGACGGCTTTTTTGTGGCCTTTTTCCACCATGGTCTTGCCCAGGGCCAGGGTGGGCTGGCTGTTCGTGAAGCTGGTGCGGAAGACATTGGGAGCGCACAACGCCCGCGTGGCGGCATGCACGCCGGCGTTGGGAATCAGCGTCAGGACCCCGGATTCTCGCGCAACCTTCTGGATGCCCATTTGCACGCCCGAGTGCACGGTGCCGATCAGTACGTCGACCATGTCGCGCTGCACCAGCTTGTTGGCGTTTTCCACGCCCTTGGACGGGTCGGATTCGTCGTCCACCTTGAACCATTCGATGTCACGCCCACCCAGCTTGCCGCCTTGTTCGGCGATGGCCATGCGCACGCCATTCTCGATCGCCACGCCCAGCGGAGCGTAGGCGCCGGTATAGGGAAGCATCAGTCCGACCCGGATCTTGGCACCCTGGGCACGCGCGATTTCGGGCAACAGCAATCCCGAAGTGGCGGCGCCGGCCAAAACGGCTCCGCGAGACAGGACGAGGCGGCGAGTTGTGGTCATGGGGAAGCTCCTTTTGTTTAGGCTTAAAGCAATTTAAGCGAAATCAGCCGCCTGGCGGCTCATGGCTTACCCGAACATGGCAGGGTTCGGATGAAAAAACACCTCCGGGGACGCCACTGAGCCAGGGGGCCGGTTTTCCACAGCATACTGTGCTGCATCGGGCGTGGCGCTGGCCCGGTCCGAGCCGGGGCATCGTTCCAGTGGACTTATTTTTTCGGACTCTCTTTTTCCGAGGCATTAGGGGGGCCAATTCCGGCCGTGGAGATGCCGCCGGGCGCACTCGATAGAATGATTTCATGGCAACCAAAACACCTTCCACCCCCCGCGCGCCCGTGACACCGGTGCCCGAGGGTGACGACGGCGGTTCGGTGGTGCTCGAGCGCCGCCCGCAGCGGGTCCAGCCGCCGCAGATGCATCAGGTGGTGATGCTCAACGACGACTTCACCCCGATGGAGTTCGTGGTGCAGGTGATCCAGGAGTTTTTCAGCAAGGACCGGGAGACCGCCACGCAGATCATGCTGAAGATCCATCTCGACGGCAAAGGCATATGCGGTGTGTATTCGCGCGACATTGCGGCGACCAAGGTCGATCAGGTGCTCGATGCCGCCCGCCAGGCAGGGCATCCGTTGCAGTGTGTCAGTGAGCCTGTTGAATAACGGCGAATCCCCCCGACATGACAGGCCAGCACGTTTTTAAAGCAAGGCAAAAGGAAATCACATGATTGCCCAGGAATTGGAAGTCAGCTTGCACATGGCCTTCGTCGAGGCCCGGCAGCAGCGCCACGAGTTCATCACCGTGGAGCATCTCCTGCTCGCCTTGCTCGACAACCCCAGCGCCGCCGAGGTGCTCAAGGCCTGCTCGGCCAACATCGACGATCTGCGCAAATCCCTGACGAATTTCATCAAGGACAACACCCCGCAGGTCGGAGGCACCGACGAGGTGGACACCCAGCCCACACTGGGTTTCCAGCGCGTGATCCAGCGCGCCATCATGCACGTGCAGTCCACGGGCAATGGCAAGAAGGAAGTCAACGGCGCGAACGTGCTGGTCGCCATCTTCGGCGAGAAGGATTCCCACGCCGTGTACTACCTGCATCAGCAGGGCGTCACGCGCCTGGACGTGGTGAATTTCATCGCCCATGGCATTCGCAAGAGCGATCCGCCGGAGCCCGGCAAGAGCGAGTCGTCCCCAGCCGGCGAAGGCGAGGAGGCCGCCAGCACGGGTGAGAAGAATGAAAAGGCCTCGCCGCTGGAGCAGTTCACCCAGAACCTGAACCAACTGGCCCGCGACGGCAAGATCGACCCGCTGATCGGCCGCGAGTACGAGGTCGAGCGCGTGATTCAGATTTTGTGCCGCCGTCGCAAGAACAACCCGCTGCTGGTGGGGGAGGCCGGCGTCGGCAAGACCGCCATCGCCGAGGGGCTGGCTTGGCGCATCACGCAGAAGGATGTGCCCGAAATCCTGGCCGAGTCGAATGTCTATTCCCTGGACATGGGCGCACTGCTGGCGGGCACCAAGTACCGCGGCGACTTCGAGCAACGCCTCAAGGGTGTGCTCAAGTCCCTCAAGGACAAGCCGCACGCCATTTTGTTCATCGACGAAATCCACACCTTGATCGGGGCTGGCGCGGCCTCGGGCGGCACGCTGGACGCCTCCAACCTGCTCAAGCCGGCGCTCTCTAGCGGCCAGCTCAAGTGCATCGGCGCAACCACCTTCACCGAGTACCGCGGCATTTTCGAGAAGGACGCCGCGCTGAGCCGCCGCTTCCAGAAGGTGGATGTGGTCGAGCCGACCGTGCAGGAAACCATCGAGATCCTCAAGGGCCTGAAATCCCGTTTCGAGGAGCACCACAGCGTCAAGTACGCCGCCGCGGCGCTGCAGGCGGCGGCCGAGCTGTCGGCCAAATACATCAATGACCGGCATCTGCCCGACAAGGCGATCGACGTGATCGACGAAGCGGGCGCGGCCCAGCGCATCCTGACGCCGTCCAAGCGGAAGAAGACCATCGGCAAGAGCGAGATCGAGGACATTGTGGCCAAGATCGCGCGCATTCCGCCGGCCAACGTGTCCAACGACGACCGCGGCAAGCTGCAGACGCTGGAGCGCGACCTCAAGAGCGTGGTGTTCGGCCAGGACAAGGCGCTGGAAGTGCTGGCCTCGGCCGTCAAGATGGCGCGCTCGGGCCTGGGCAGGGGCGACAAGCCGATCGGCTCGTTCCTGTTCTCCGGCCCCACGGGCGTGGGCAAGACCGAAGCCGCCAAGCAACTGGCCTACATCATGGGCATCGAGCTGATCCGCTTCGACATGTCCGAGTACATGGAGCGCCACGCGGTGAGCCGCCTGATCGGCGCGCCTCCGGGTTACGTGGGCTTCGACCAGGGCGGCCTGCTGACCGAGGCCATCACCAAGAAGCCGCATGCCGTGCTGCTGCTCGACGAAATCGAGAAGGCGCACCCGGACATCTTCAACGTGCTGCTGCAGGTGATGGACCACGGCACGCTGACGGACAACAACGGGCGCAAGGCCGACTTCCGCAATGTCATCATCATCATGACGACGAACGCGGGCGCAGAGACCATGAACAAGGCGACCATCGGCTTCACGACCGCGCGCCAGGCGGGCGACGAAATGGGCGACATCAAGCGCCTGTTCACGCCCGAATTCCGCAACCGGCTGGACGCCATCGTGAGCTTCAAGGCACTGGACGAGCAGATCATCCTGCGCGTGGTGGACAAGTTCCTGCTGCAACTGGAAACCCAGCTGGCGGAGAAGAAAGTGGAGGTTACCTTCACCGACAAGCTGCGCAAGCACCTGGCCAAGAAGGGGTTCGACCCCCTCATGGGCGCCCGCCCCATGCAACGCCTGATCCAGGACACCATCCGCCGCGCGCTGGCCGACGAGTTGCTGTTCGGCCGCCTGACCGAAGGCGGGCGGCTGTCGGTAGACCTCGACGACAAGGACGAGGTGCTGCTCGACATCCAGCCGCTGCCCCGCAAGGACGGCAAATCCGCCAAGGGTGAACCCGCCGAGCCCGAGCAGGCCACGGCCGGCTGAGGCACCCGGGCTTCCGCACGCGCCTCGAAACCGGGGCCGGTGGTCATGTCACCGGCCCCGCGTCGTGTCGGCCCCTCGCCGGCGCCGCTTTGTACTATCAAAAAAGATAGCGCAATATGTCCATTCCACGCTGGGAAATGGCATTTTTTTTGAAATTTTCGGGTGAAAGCGGATTTGCGACTACAGTGGCGCAGCAACTCATCTTCAGCGCATGACGGACCGACTCCAGCCCCCCGCGGCCACGCACACCTTTCTCTGGCACGACTACGAAACCTTCGGCGCGAATACCCGGCTCGACCGCCCTGCGCAGTTCGCCGCCCTCCGCACCGACGCCGAGCTGAACGAAGTCGGCGAGCCGCTGATGTTGTACTGCCAGCCCGCGCCGGACTATGTGCCCGACCCCGAGTCCTGCCTCATCACCGGCATCACCCCGCAGGAATGCCAGGCCAAGGGCGAACCCGAGGCCATTTTTGCCACGCGCATCCACGCCGCGCTGGCCGAGCCCGGCACCATCGGCGTGGGCTACAACACGATCCGCTTCGACGATGAAATTACCCGCTTCATGTTCTGGCGCAACCTCATCGACCCTTACGGACGCGAGTGGCAGAACGGCTGCGGCCGCTGGGACCTCCTCGACCTGGTGCGCGCCACCTGGGCGTTGCGCCCCGAGGGCATCGAATGGCCCACCAACGACGAGGGCAAGCCCAGCTTCAAGCTCGAGCACCTGAGCGCCGCCAACGGCCTCGCCCACGAGAGCGCGCACGACGCCCTCTCGGACGTGCGCGCCACGCTCGCGCTGGCGCGGCTGGTCCGGCAAAAGCAAGCCCGGCTGTTCGACTTCTGCTTCGCCCTGCACCGCAAGGACCGCGTGGCGCAGGAGCTGGGCCTGCCCTGCGAGCAGTCGCACGCGCGGCCGTTCCTGCACATCTCGGGCATGTTCGGCGTGGAACGCGGCTGCATGGCGGTGATGTGGCCGCTGGCCACGCACCCCACCAACAAAAACGAACTCATCGCCTGGGACCTGGCGCACGACCCCGCCGAACTGGCGAACCTCGACGTGGAGACGCTGCGCCAGCGCCTGTTCACCCGCACCGCCGACCTGCCCGCAGGCGTGGCGCGCCTGCCGGTGAAGACCATCCACCTGAACAAATCGCCCGTCGTCATCAGCCAGCTCAAGGTGCTCACGCCCGCCCTGCAGGCGCGTTGGGGGCTGGACCTGGCGCAGGCGCTGCGGCACGCATCGACCGCCCGCGACCTGCCTGACCTGAGCGCTGTCTGGCCCGAAGTCTTCCGCCGCCCCGAAGCCGACACACCCGTGGACGTGGAGCAAGACCTGTACAGCGGCTTCGTCGGCAACGCCGACCGCCGCCGCCTGGAGCAACTGCGCGCGCTCGACCCCGCCGCACTGGCGCACGCGCGCACCGGCTTCGACGACCCGCGCCTGGCCGACCTGCTGCTGCGCTGGCGCGCACGCAACTGGCCCGACACCCTGACGCCCGATGAGGCCGCGCAGTGGCACGCCCTGCGCGAAGCCCGGCTGCTGCAGGGCGAAGGCGGCATGCGCACCCTGGCGCAACTGCAAGAACGCCTGGACGCGCTGGCCGACGAGGCCCTGGCCCGCGGCGACGACCGCGCCGAGGCCATCCTCAGCGCCCTGGCCGACTGGGCCGAGCACCTGGCCGCGGATTTGGGTTGAATCAGGGGACCGGGGGCCTTCGACCGCTGCAAGCAGGTTTTTTTGAAGAAAAACGGCTTATTCCAGCGTCATATGGTCATTTTGCGCTATTAAAACAGGACTATCCGAGGGCCCGGTCGAATGCTTCGGGCTGCGGTATCGGCGCCACGCGCTTCCCGGTAGCCCACTGGGTCAGAAAGCCGCCCACCTCGGGTGGCCCCACCTCACGCGGATGGCGAAACCCACCGCCGCTTCGCTCTGCCCGCCACACCAACGTCTTGGCTCGGTAGACAGAGACCTTCTCGGCCTGTAGGCTGTCGTGCAGGTGGCGAACCCGTTCGCGCACCTGACCCAGCAGCCGGGCAGGCCGGGGGAGAAATCCGGTCAGTTTGGTCGGGCCTGTTGAACCTGTTCACACATGCGGCGTGATGCTGTATGCGATTGATTTCAAACACTTTTTATGGATGCCATGCGACTTTGTTCAACGACTGCGGGTGTGGGTATCCGGTGTTTGGGTGGGTAAATCACAAGTTAGCCATCACCATGAAGCAACTCGCGAAGGCCGCCGAAGTTGGAGCAACCGTCGACCCGAGGTTTCAATCCCTCACGCGATGGTCTTTCCTAATGATGCAAATCTTCGAGTGCCGCACATTTCTCGATCTCGCGGAGAATGATCATCAAGTCCATCCTCAGTCGTCGCTGCCAGAGCTGCTCACGCAGCAAGCACTCTTTCGTTCGTTCCTTCTTGCCTATGGCAAGTGCTTCGCGTCAAGCGGCAAGGGCCGTAGCTCTTTGGATGCTAAGAAGGTCTTCTCCGGCTCAGAGGAGCTCTCGGAGATTCATCGAGTCGTGCGAACCAGCCACACCATTAAGACGCACGTTCCGATTGTCATCGTAGAAACCGCCCGCGGAACTGATTCCTTTGTCATCTCAGAGATGGAAAATGTCATTCGACCAAACGAACAGATTCGCCTGGTTCTTCGTCGTGGCAATCTTGGGTTTGCCCGCTTTGTGAGAATTGAGAGGCTGTCTGGCAAAAAGACCCCGGGTAGAGTCCCATCCCCCGCTGATTACGGAATCTTCCCGCCATGAGCTATCCGAGTGACCCGTCGCCACTCCTACGGAGGCATTGCCTGATCTGGGAAACGGCGGTTCTCGGGAGACTTTTCAGGGAACTTCGAGTAGCACGCAGGGGATGCCGGTGGCATCTGCCACTCGAAAAAAGCGGCATTGTGCGACAATGAACCCTTGGCGGGATGGTTCGAGTCCAATCGCGCTTACCAAATTCCGTATATGAATCAACGACTTAGTGGAAACGCTAGGTCGTTTTTTTCTGCTCCGTTCGTTGAAAGAACGCTACGAACAGCCTCAAAACGCCTTACGTTGTCATAGTTTCTGTCACAGGTCGCATGAAGAAGACCTTCTGCACGCGACCTGCCCCGGCCGTGCGCAGCGCGGCACGCGTTCAAAACTGACTTTCCCTGGAGCCAGGACAGTTCCGACCGGCTTGGGGAATCAAAGAGAGACTTCAACCTGAGCCTTGTGCCCAAGCCGTTGGAAGTTTGCTACCAGACAGTTCCAGGCGCAAGCAAACGTACGACTGGCTGACCGCCCACCAGATGGCTGTCAAAGATCTCGACCACGTCCTCGGGCGTCACATTGCGGTAAAGCAACGACTCCGGGTAGACCAGCACGTTGGCGCCCTGGTCGCAGGGGCCGATGCAGCCCGAGTAGGTGATGGCCAGGCCGTCATAGGCCTGGCGCTTCTGCTGCTCTGCCCAGAAGGCCTGCAGCACCGCGGTGCTCCCCTTGGCCGCACAGGAGCCGCGCGGGTGCTGCGGCGGCCGGTTCTGGGTGCAGACGAACACATGTCTTGCGGGCTTGGTCATGGCGCGCTCCTCAACCAAACTTGAAGAGGATGCCGTGACCGCCACGCGGGTACTCCCAGGCGACGTTGGTGTGCTCGGTGCAGATCACGCGGCAGCTGCCGCACTCCAGGCAGCCGTCGGTGATCAGGGTCACCGTGCGGTTGCCTTCGGCCTTGTAGCAGGCCGCCGGGCAGATGTAGGTGCAGGCTTGCGACTTGCAGTCGTTGGCGCAGATCTCGGGCTGCTTGATCTGGATGTGGGGCCGACCATGGTCGACCTTGTAGCGGTTCTGGAAGAGCTTCTCTTCCACGTTGACGACGGTGTTCATCGCGATGCCCTCCAGATCTTGAATGCGTCGCCGACCAGACCGGTCAGGCTGCGCTTGTTGCGGAAACTACCCAGGATTTCCTTTTCCTTGGAATGCTTGTCCACGCCGTCGACGGTGAAGAAGGTCTTGGCGGCGCGGTTGACCAGCTCGGGGTAGGCGGTGAAGAACTGCGGGCTGCTGTGCAGCACTTCGGGCAGTTTGCGGTACTTCTTCAGGTCCTTCATGACGAAGGACTCGTCCATCTTGTCCTTGTAGGCCTTGAGTGTCTTCAGACTGGGCTCCAAGCCCGCAGCTTTCATGGCGATCACCGTCTCGCCGGCCAGACGGCCGCTGGTCATGGCCAAATTGGAGCCTTCGCGGTGCACCGCGTTGACGAAGCCGCCCGAGTCGCCCACGATCAGCCAGCCAGCGCCGTAGATGCGCGGCACGGCGTTGAAGCCGCCTTCAGGGATCAGGTGGGCGCAGTACTCCTTCATCTCTCCGCCTTCGATCATCGGGGAGATGCTGGGGTGCTTCTTGAGCTTTTCCAGCAGCTCGTAGGGCTTGGTGCGCAGCGGGTTGGCCTTGAAGTCGCTGAGCATGCAGCCCACGCCGATGGTGAGTGACTCCTTGTTGGTGTAGAGGAAGCCCGTGCCCACCATGCCTTCGGTCACCTTTCCCATCAGCTCGATGACGACGCCCTCGTCTTCCTTGATGTTGAAGCGCTGCTGGATCACGTCCTCTGGCAGGAACAGGATTTCCTTGACCGCCAGGGCTACGTTGCCGGCGTCCAGCTCGGGGTGGAAGCCGGCCTTGCGCGCGAGTGTGCTGTTCACACCGTCGGCCAACACCACCACGTCGGCGTACACCTCGCCACCCAGGCGGTCGCAGCGCACACCGATGACCTGCTCTGCGTCGAGCAGCAACTCTTCCACCGTGGTCTCGCATATCAGCAGGGCACCGGCCTCGCGCACCTTGGAGCTGAACCACTTGTCGAACTGCGCGCGGATGATGGTGTAGCGGTTGTAGGGCGGCTTGTTGTAGTCGTCGCTGCGGTAGTGGGTGCCGACGAAGCTCTCGTCGTCCATCATCCACATGCGCTGTTCGATGATGTGACGCTCCAGCGGCGCGTCCTCCCGGAAGTCCGGGATGATCTGTTCCAGCGCGTTGCTGTAGAGGATGGCGCCCTGCACGTTCTTGCTGCCGGGGTATTCACCGCGTTCGATCTGCAGGACCTTCAGGCCCGCCTTGGCCATGGTGTAGGTCGCGGCATTGCCCGAGGGGCCCGCCCCGACCACGATCGCATCGAATTTCTCATTGCTCATGTTCGGCTCCTGGTGTTCAAGCGACCTTGCGCACGCGCTTGTCGAGGTGAGAACGGAAGGCCGCGGTCAGCACCGGCAGCACCTGCATCGCGTTGCCGACGATGCCGTGGTGGGCGAAGTCGAAGATGGGCGCGTTGGGGTCCGTGTTGATGGCCACGATCACGTCCGAGGCCTCCATGCCCACGCGGTGCTGGATCGCACCTGAGACACCGGCGGCGATGTAGAGCTTGGGCCGAACGGTCTTGCCGGTCTGGCCCACCTGACGCTCGGCCTCCATCCAGCCGGCCTGGGTCACGGCGCGAGTGGCGCCCACCTCGGCACCCAGCACCCGGGCCAGGTCCCACACCAGCTTGCAGTTGTCGGCGTTCTTCAGGCCTTTGCCGGCGGTGACGATGATGTCGGCGTAGGCCAGGTTCACCGTGTTGCGGGTGGCGTCGGGGATGAACTCCAGCAGCTTGGTGACGATGTCGGCCTCGATCATGCCCAGCTCCATCGTGATGATGTCGCCGCTGCGGCTCTCGTCGCGGGCCGGCATGGCCGCGGTGCGCGGGCGCATGGTGGCCATCTGCGGCCGGTAGGCCAGGGTCATGATGGTGCACAGAAGGCTGCCGCCGAAGGTGGGGCGGGTGGCGGCCAGCGCGCGGCCGTCGATGTTCAGCTCGGTGCAGTCGGCGGTGAGACCAGTGCCCAGCGTGGTGGCCACCGAGCCCGCGAGGTCGCGGCCCATGGTGGTCGCGCCCAGCAGCAGGATCTCGGGCTGGTACTTGTTGACCAGGTCGGTCAGGCCCTTGGTGTAGGGCTCGTTGCGGTAGCCCTGCAGCACCGTATCCCGCATGAGGTAGCAGTGGTCGGCGCCGTAGACGCAGGCCTCCTTGGCGAAGTCCTCCAACTTGTCGGCCGGGCCGCCCAGCAGCACGCCGCTGACGTCTACGCCCAGCTTGTCGGCCAACTTGCGGGCCTCTCCCATCAGCTCCCAGCTCACGCTGTGCACC
>JAEWVY010000372.1 GCA_023396625.1 Pseudomonadota bacterium
ATCGGCAGCCGCACCAAATGGGCCAGCTTCCGGCGCCGGCTGATCGACCGCGGCTTCAGCGAGGCCGAATGCGCGCAGGTCACCTGCCCGATCGGGCTGCCCGGCATCCGGGGCAAGGCCCCTGAAGTGATTGCCGTGGCCGTGGCGGCACAGTTGTTGCTGGAGATGTCCAAGGGTTTGTCCTGATCTCCCGGACGCAACGGGACGGATTCGAGCTCAAAATTTGTATACACTTTGGTGGACAGGTCGCAGCGGTGCGGACAGGGGGATCCCGAGGTCTTGTGCGCGGCCGATATGTGCTCACAGCGCCCGCAGTGGTGAGCATCCAGGAGTGCCTTCATGGAAGCTTATCTGCTGGACTGGGCCAATCTGCTGCTGCGCTGGGTGCATGTGATCACCGCCATCGCCTGGATTGGCTCGTCCTTCTATTTCGTTTTCCTCGACAACAACCTCGTCAAGCCCCAGTCCCCCGATTTGCTGGAAAAAGGGGTGGACGGGGCGATGTGGGCGGTGCACGGCGGGGGGTTCTACAACCCGCAGAAGTACATGGTGGCGCCGAAGAAGATCCACACCGAGCTGCATTGGTTCTATTGGGAGAGCTATTCCACCTGGTTGACGGGCTTTGCGCTGTTCACGGTGCTGTACCTGTGGAATGCCGGTACTTTCCTCGTCGACAAATCCCTGATGGATTGGTCGCCCGCAGCGGCCATTGCCGTGGCGCTGGGCTTTCTCGTGGTCTTCTGGCTGATCTACGACCGCATCTGCCAGGGGTTCGGGTTCCGCGAAGGTGGCGAGCGCATCGTCGGCACGCTGGTGGGCCTGGTGGTCTGCGGGGCCGCCTGGCTGGCGTGCCAGCTTTTTGCCGGCCGCGCCGCCTTTTTGCTGGTGGGCGCCATGCTTGCCACGGCCATGAGCGCGAACGTGTTTTTCTGGATCATTCCCGGCCAGCGCAAGGTGGTGGCGGCCATGACCTCGGGCGAGAAGGTGGACCCCGCCGCGCTCGCCATCCATGGCCGACGGGGCAAGCAGCGCAGCGTGCACAACACCTATTTCACGCTGCCGGTGGTGTTCGCGATGCTGAGCAACCATTACGGTTTTCTGTACAGCCATCGCTACAACTGGGTGATCCTCATCGTCATGATGCTGGCCGGTGCGCTGATCCGTCAGTTCTTCGTCCAGCGCCATGGCTGGCGGCACGGGCGCGCGGCGAATCCGTGGCCGTTCGCGGTGGCCGGTGTCGCGCTCCTGGCGGCGACCGTGATCGTCCTCGGCGCAGTGAACCCGGATAGTTCAAAATCAATAGCAAACAATGACCATCCGGCGCTGGAAAATGGCCAAAATAACTATAAAACCGTGCAGATGGTCCTCGCTCAGCGCTGTTTTGCCTGCCATGGCGCCCAGGTGCAGATGAAAAATGTCCGCCTCGACACCCCGGGCGATCTGAAGACCCATGCGAAGGCGATCTACCAGCAGGTCGTGGTGCTGCGTCAGATGCCGATGAACAACGCCACCGGTCTCACCGAGGCCGAGCGTGCGCTGATCGGGGAATGGCTCCAGAGAGGGGCGCCCATGCCATAAGGCCCCGGCCGCGCCGCTGCCGCGGCGGGTGCGAGAATGCGCATGGCGCCATGGGCACCCGCCCGGGTTGCCGTGCACGATGCAGTTTCCCGACACATCTTCCCCAATTCCCCGCGGCGCCGATCCGGCGCTGGCGCTGCGGACGCGCCATGCCCAAGCGCAGGCCGCCTTGGGCACCAGCGCATTCGGCGAGCCGTTGTGCCTGCGCTCCATCGAGGCGGGGAGCCATGCCGAAGGCGAAGTGCTGGCCGAACTGGCCCACCCCCTGGCCGAGGTGGCGGCCCGGCTGCGTTCGGGCGCGGCCCTGGGGGCGTTGCTGTTCCTTCACCAGAACGTGCGGGCCTGCCACGCCCTGCCCGCGCGGGACGGGGAGCAACTGACGCTGACCTTCGGTCCGAAACAGACCCGTCCCGATGCCGTCCGCTACGCTGTGGACTACCTGCTGCGCGTCGAGGCCGACCGCCCCGACTACCTGCGCGTGGTGCTGCAGGCGCGGCGCGAGCCACTGGCCATGCGTGGCCACCGCATCGAATTCGAGGCCGTGTCCCTGCCCGAGCGGGTGCCCGGGGGTGGCAGCTTCGTGCGGGTGGCCTATGCCCACGACGGGGGCCTGCTCGGGCGCCTGGCCCTGCAGGCTTATCTGACCGCGACGGGTGACGGCAAGATCGGGTTCACGTCGGTGGGACAGGACGATCAGGGCCGACCGGTGCCCGTGCGTGGCGAGCGCGGGGTGCTGGAGCGAAACGTCATGCGCTGCTATCTGGCCCTGAAAGCCTCGCTGGCGCCCGTGGTGGGGTCCCCGGCACAGGCCCTGCGGGCGCGGCTGCGCCTCTGGCACGGACTGACCGAGCGATACCCCGCGCAACTGCACGAGCTGTCGCTGGAGGACTACCTGGCGGAAAAGGCCGCCGACCTGGCCGCCGGGGCGCTCGATCCGGCCGACACCGGCCGGCTCCGGTGGGCATGACCCACGACGCGGCCTCGACCCCACACCCTGGCGGCGGACGCCCGGAAGTCGATGCCGCGGCCCACGAACGCCTGGTGGCCGCGCTGATGCGCCATCTGGCCGCCACGCAGCCCGGCGCCGCGCCGCGCCGCGTGCGGACCCACATTTCCAGCATCATCCTGACAGAGGCCGACGGCGCGCCGGGCGGGGAAGGGCGGGCCTACAAGCTCAAACGGCCCGTGCGCCTGCCTTTTCTCGATTTCTCCACTCGGGCGAGACGGCGCCATTTCTGCGAAGAAGAGCTGCGCCTGAACCGGCGCACCGCGCCGGACCTGTACCTCGACGTGGTGCCGGTGACCGGGAGCGTCGAGGCGCCCGTGATCGACGGCGAGGGCGAAGCCATCGACTGGGTGCTGCGCATGCGCCGCTTCGACCCGGGGGACGAGTTGCGCGTGCTCGCCGTGTCCGGCGCGCTGGCCGCGGCGGACATCGACGCATTGGCGGCGCACCTCGCGGCCTTTCACGCGGCCCTGCCGCCGCTGGGACCGCGGGCCCAGCCCGCCAAGACCACCTGGCAGTGGGCCAGCGAAAGTCTGGACGAGCTGCTCAGCCACCCGGCACGGCCGGCCGCCTGTTCGCCGCAGGCCGTCGCGGCCCTGCGCGGCACCCTGGGCGCGCGCTTCGACAGCCTGGCGCCCTTGCGGCACGACCGCGCCGCGCATGGGTTCGTGCGCGAGGGCCATGGCGACCTGCACCTGGGCAATCTGGTGCGCTGGCGCGGCCAGGTCATGGCCTTCGATGCCATCGAATTCGACCCTGCGCTGCGCTGCATCGACGTGATCGACGACGTGGCCTTCACCTACATGGATCTGCGCGCCCACGGGCTGACGCCACTGGCCTGGCGTTTCATCAACGCCTGGGCGGAGCGCACGGGGGACTACGCGGGGC
>JAEWVY010000102.1 GCA_023396625.1 Pseudomonadota bacterium
CGGTGCAGGTGCGGGTGCGGGTGCGGGTGCCGGTGCAGGTGACCCATGGCACTCGTCTTCCAGTTCCTTTTCACATTCCTTGCTCAGGCCTTTGGCGCAGCTTCCGCCTTTCTTGATCTTGTCTTCCAGACGTTCCCGGATGGCCTTGATTTTTTCCTCGGCTTCCGCCCAGGCTTCGTCCCGGTTCTTGGTCTTCAGGGCGGCCATGTGGGCGATCACCAGGCTGCGCGCGAGCACGCTGATTTTCTGGTTGTTGCTGTCGTCGTCGCGTTTGGCGATGTAGTTGGCCAATGGGGATGCCGAGGAGGGCAGTCCCAATGCCTTTTTCAGGCTCGTCTGGGCGTCGGCGAGGTTCTGGCCTTCTTTCGTGATTTTTCTGTGGACCAGGGTGGTCAGCGGGCTGATGACGCTCTGCTTGGCCGGCGTGCTGAGGATGTAGGCTTTGGTGACGGGGCCGGTGTCCGCGTCGACGGCGTCGGTGCCGACGACCGCGAGCAGCGGGGCGTCGGCCTGTCCAGCGGGCAGGGACAGGGTGACCCTGCCGCTGAGGTCGGTTCGACCCTGGGGTTCACCGGCGTCGCAGGCGCCGTTGTGATTGGTGTCCGCGCACACGAGGGCGTTGCGGATCAGGCCGTCCATGACGGTGACGCTGAGGGGTGTCACCGAATTGCTGGGTTGCGAGCTGTCGCTGTCCCCGCCGCCGCATCCTGTCAGGGCCAGGGCCGCGGAGGCAAGAAGGGTGAGGGTAAAAGAGGGTTTCTTGAGATTCATGGGGAGCTCCAGTGGTTGACGAAAACGATGGGGCCAAGCGATGGGTCAGCTCGGCGCGTGGACAGATGGCGCCAGGGGACGGAGGCCTGCCAGGTGCTGCGTGGTGGTTGGCGAGTCTTCCGGGGATACAGGGCGATTCGGCGATGCCGGTGGTTCGCCGGACCACGGGGCCCCGGTCTGGTCGATGGCGAGATAGCGGGCCGTCTGCGTCTGCAACCAGGCGGGCGCGCCTTCGCCCATGAGCATGGCAATGGTGGACAGCGCCCCGGCGGTGGTGGTGTTTGCGGCGATCACGCTGACCGATTGCCAGTAGGTGACAGGCCAGCCTGTGCGCGGATTCAGGATATGGCAATGGCGCCGTCCTTCATGGATGAAAAAGCGTTCGTAGTCGCCGCTGGTGGCGAGCCCGCCCCGGGCCAGCGGCAACAGGGCGACCGTGGCCTGCGGCTGGTCGGCGGCGGGACGGGGATGCTGGATGGCGACTTGCCAGGGGGCTCCGTGGAGTTCCGGCAGGCCCCGTTCACCGAGGGCGTGCAAATCACCGCCCAGGTTGATCAGGGCGTGGGTGAGGCCGTGCTGGTGCAGCACGGCCGCGGCCCGGTCGGCGGCGTATTCCTTGCCAAACCCTCCGAAATCAAGTTCCATGCCCGGGCGCTGGAGACGCACCATTCGGCCACGCCGTTCCAGTTTCTGCCAGCCGACCAGGGGGAGGAGTTCTTCCAAGGCTGCCGGCTTCGGTGGCACGGCCCGTTTGAAGTCCCAGGCACGGCGCAGGACGCCGGAGGTGATGTCGAACAGGCCATGGCTGAGTTCCCACAGCTGGCCTGCAAAATCGAGCAGGCTGGCGGTTTCCGCGTCGATCTCCACTGCGGCTTGACCCGCGGCGTGGTTGATGCGACTGATGACGCTGCTGTCGCGGTAGCGAGAGAATTTGCGCTCGATCCGGTGCACCTCGGCCATGGCTGCCTTTGCGGCCCGATGCATGGCGCGCTCGTCCCGGCCGTCCAGCTGCAGACTGCAGGGAGAGGCCATGGCCTGGAAGTCAAAACGGAGGGCGCGCCAACGGCTCATCAGGCACACTCAGAAGCGGTGGGTCAGCCCAACCTGCAGGAAGCGGGCGCTGAAAGGGTCCAGCCCGGGGCTGCCGCCGCTGCCAAGGTGCTTGCCGGCGGATTGCCGGTAGGCGTCGTACTTGAAGTCAACCACGGTGTCGGGCGTGATGGCGTAACCGACCTTGATCGACAGGGTCACGGCGCCGAACGCGGCGAGTCGCTGGTCGGTGGAGACCGGCTGGTTCTGGCCATAAAGTGCCATGGCCGGGCTCAGGTCGATCGTTCCCTGCGGGGTGTAGCTCGGATCGACATAGAAACGCGCCGCGCTCTGGGTGTAGTACCGCACGCCGGGCGTGAAGGTCCATTTGCCAGCGGGCTGTACCCAGTCCACTCCGAAGGTGTGCGATTTCACGCCAAAGGTATCGCTGTAGTAACGGTAGCTGCCGCGCACCGAGGCGCCGAACCGCTCCACATGGTGGTTCCAGCGTGCCAGGGCGATCCAGGCGTTGCGCCTGTCGGGACGACGGTCGAACGATTTGTAGGGGTCGTTGTAGTACCCGCGCCCGATGCTGCGTGTGAGGTTCAACTGGGCGATGTCCGTAGGCGTGAGCACCTGGGTCACCCCCGCCATGAACTCGGTGGTGCGCTTGTGCTGGTCAATGGCCGTGCTGACGCCGTTGGAGGTGTTGTCGATGGTGTCGCTGGAATGCCCAAGCCCCACGGTCCAGGTGCGGTTGTTGTCATCGCTGGACCAGCGCGCATCCAGTCCCAGGGCGCGCGATGTGTAGTCGTGCTCGTCGGAATAGGCCGCTGTGGCGGAGATGGCGGCACGGGGCAAATAGCGCGTGACGCGGACATCACCCGCCTTGCGGTAGTCATTCATGTGCTGCGTGGCCCCTGAGCGCGCGGTGTACCAGCGGGGGGTCGCGCCGGAGACGCTGTCTCCGACCCAGGAGCCTTCGATAGACCAGTCTCCGGCGATCGGGGCCTGGACATAGATCATCGGCGCGGACACCTTGATGCGGTCCCAGCCTGGCTGCCAATCGTTGTAGCTGCCGTATTTGATGGCGATTGTCGATTTCTCGGGGGCGTTTTCGGCGACGGCGCCCGACGGGGCGAGCAGGGCCAGACCGGGAAGAAGGAGCGATGCCAGCAGGACGCCACTGGCGGCTTGGGGACGGCGCGTGAAGTTGTGTTCCATGGACGCCTCTCAGTTGCAGCCGCAGCCACCGCCACCGACGCCATAGCCGCCGCTGGAGTTTTCCTTGCTGCCGTAGATGTGCTGAACGAAGCGCTGATCGAGGGGGTCCACCTCGAAAGTCATCTCCGGCTTGGCCAGATGAGCTTTTTCCCAGGGACTGACCTGGCCGAATTGGCTGCAGCCCCCCAGCCAGGCCAGCGCGGTGACAGCCAGCACGTTGATCGCGATGCGGTTCATGACGATGGCCTCCCGTCTATCGTGCGATGCGCAGGGCGTGCTTGATCTGCTCTTCCAGCTCGGCCCGATGCTCGTCCTTGAACCCGCTGTGCATGCTGATGACCTTGCCGTCCGGGCCGATCAACACCGAAGTCGGCATGCCCTTGATGGCATAGGCCTTCGGATATTTCCCCGACGGGTCAAAGGCGACATCGAAGTGGGCGGAGATGTCCTTCAGGAATGTCTTCGCGTCTTCTGTCTTTTGATCCACGTTGATGCCCACCACGCGCAGCCCTTTGGCGGCATAGCGGCTCTGCAGGTCATTCATCCACGGGAACGATTGCTTGCATGGACCACACCACGAGGCCCAGAAATCGAGATAGACGGTTTTTCCCTTGTAGTCGCTCAGCCGAACCGTGCCGCTCTGGCCTGGCAATTCGAAATCGGGCGCGGTTTGGCCGGATTCAATTGCCAGAGCCGGGAGGGAAAGGAGTGCGGCCGTGGTCATGGCCAGGACTTGCGCAGTTAACTTTTTCACGAAAGCGTCCTTTTTCGAGGGGTTGAGATGGATGCAGAGATCTATAATTTGGGAAAATTTCCCACAATATCTCGCACACTTTCGAACTTGTCAATGTCGTTTCGGAAAATTTGGTAAAAAAACCCACAAAATCTGTGTAATCATTTGTGTGGGTAACATGCGTTCAAACGCATTTCGAGCCCGCCGACCCATGAACAACCCGCCCCTCTCCGCTGATGTGCCGATTTCGACAGGATTGCCTGAGCCATCGCTGGCGGCAGAGGCCGTTGGCGCGGTGCTGCAGCCATTGGCGCGGTTGATGATCGACCACGGGCTGCAGCTGCCTGCAATGGTCGAATTGCTGAAAAAAGCGCTTGTGGATGAGGCGTTGAGCGCGTATGGCCTGGCGGACAAGGGGAGCTCCGACACGCGTGTGGCCTTGTTGACGGGCGTGCATCGCAAGGACGTCAAGCGCCTGCGCGAAACTTCGAAAGAAATGCAGGCGGCCACCCGCGCGGTGCCCGTGGCCGCGCTGGTGGTGGCACGCTGGATCAGCGATCCACGGTTTCTGAATGCCGATCAATCGACGCGCCCTTTGGCCAGGACGCCGGGGCGCAGTTTGCCCGGCGAGCCGGACTTCACCACGCTTGTGGCCGAAGTCAGCCGGGACGTGGGCGCACGTGCGGTGCTTGACGAACTGGTTCGCCTGGGGGTGGTGACACTGCGGGAGGATGGTCACGTGGTGCTGAAAACCACGGCCTTCGTTCCGCAGGACGGTCTGGCCGAGTCATTCCATTTTCTGGCTGCCAACGTGAGTGACCACCTGGCTGCCGCAGTGCACAACCTCAGCCCTGACAGAAGTTCGCCGCTGATGCTCGAGCAAAGCGCCTTTTCGCACAATTTGTCGATCGAACAGGCCGAGCAACTGCAGAAGCAGGCCCGCCGCTTGTGGGCCACCTGTCTGCAGCAATTTTTGCAAACTGCCACGGTGGCCGAGCAGCGCAGCGAAGGGGCCGCGCCGAAGCAAAGGGTTCGGTTTGGTGTCTATTTTTATGGGGCCCCGCAAGATCCACCCGTACCGGAAACGGTGCCCAAGAAAAGGAAAACACCAAAATGATGCAATCCGAGGACAACGCTGCCCTGAACCGTCGTCACTGGATGGTCCTGACAGGGTCGGTTCTGGGCGGCGCACTGTCCGGCTGCGGAGGGGGCGGGGATGTGGGCATGGCAAGTGTTCCCCCCGGGACGGGCGGGACAGGTCAGGTGGCCGCCGTGTTTGTCAGAGGGCTGATTTCGGGTTTCGGGAGCGTGATCGTCAACGGCATCCGGTTCGACGATGCCGCAGCGGCGGTTCAGGTCGACGGCGCGATGGCCACGCCAGCGGCTTTGCGCCTGGGCATGGTGATCGACGTGCACGGTGAGCGTGGCTCGAATCCGACGCTGGGTACGGCCAGCAACATTGCGGCGTGGTCGATCGCGCAAGGCACGGTGAGCAGCGTGCTGGCCGCTGGAGAAATCATCGTGGCAGGCATGACGGTGACCGTGGATGCGAACACTGTGCTTGATGGACTCAGCTCGCCGGCATCTCTGGCGGCGGGGCATCGCGTGACGGTATGGGGCTTGCAGGCTGACGCATCGGCCAATCGCTGGAAAGCCACTCGCCTGGCGCTGAGCACCGTGCCAGGCGCGGTCCTGGTCAGTACCGGACAGGTGCAAACGCGCGACGGGCACCGCTATATCAATGGCTACCGACTCGATGGCGATGTCGTTGGGGCCTTGGTTGCTGGCCAGTTGGTGCGCGTGGAAGGGCGATTGTCCCCGAACGGTGCAACGCTGGAGGTGGAG
>JAEWVY010000169.1 GCA_023396625.1 Pseudomonadota bacterium
GGGTGCACCTTGCCCCACTCGCGCTCGTAGGTCTGCACCAGCACCTGGTTGGACAGGCGGTTGATCCCGGCGTCGACGCGCGCCATGTCGAGCGGAAAGTCGAACAGCGGCGGCAGCCCCGCCAGCGTGAGAAAGCGCAGGCCGGGTGGCAGGGCTTCGGGCGGCCGCCATGGCCGGTGGCTGGCGATCACATAGCCCCATTCGCCGAAGCTGGGCACGTGCGCGTGGTAGGGCGTGGCCTGCAGACCGGCGGCCTCTACGGTCCGCACCACGGTCCAGAAGCTCTGCCGGGCCACCAGCGGCGAGGTGGTCTGGATGACGGCATAGCCGCTGGCGGCCAGGCGTCGGTCCAGCAGGGCATAGAACGCGCTGGTGTAGAGCTTGCCGATGCTGAAATTGGTGGGGTCGGGAAAATCGACGACGATCACGTCGAAACGCTCGTCGCCGGCCGCCAGCCAGCCAAAGGCATCGGCGTTGACGACCTGCACTCTGGGCGACGACAAGGCCTGGCCGTTGAGTCGGGCGAGCCTGGCGTCGCGGGTGAAGAGTTGCGTCATGGCGGGGTCCAGTTCGACCAGCGTGACGCGCTGGACGCCGGGGTATCTGAGGATTTCGCGCACGGCCATGCCATCGCCGCCGCCGAGCACGGCGACTTTGCGCGGCGCGCCGTGGGCCGCCATGACGGGATGGACCAGCGCCTCGTGGTAGCGGTATTCGTCGTGCTCGGCGAACTGCAGGTTGCCGTTGAGAAACAGCCGGTGTCCCGCGTGCCCGTTGGTCACCACGATGCGCTGGTAGGGGGTGGTCAGGGTGACCACGGGCCGGTCCTGGTAGAGCTGGTCTTCGGCCAGCGTGGTGATGTGGTCGGCCGCGGCGAAGCCGCCGGCGAGCACCGCGAGCGTGGCCACACTGGCCAGCGCGTGGGCCCGGGCATGGGGCAGGCCGTGCCGGAACAGCCACAGGGCCCACAGCGCGACGGCCGCGTTCATCAGCCCGAAGAGCAGCCCGGTGCGCACGAGGCCGAGCTCGGGCACGAGCAGCAGGGGAAACGCCAGCGACACCGCGAGCGCGCCGAGATAGTCGAACGTGAGCACCTGCGACACCAGGTCGCGCAGCGCCACATTGCGCTTGAGGATGCGCATCACCAGCGGGATCTCCAGCCCCACCAGGGTGCCGATCAGCATCACCAGCGTGTACAGCAGCAGCCGGAAGGCGCCTGGCACCCAGGCGTGCGCGAGGAACAGCAGCGCGGGCATGCCGCCGCCGATCACCGCGACCAGCAATTCGATGCGCAGGAAATGCGCGGGCAGTTGCCGTTCGAGAAAGCGCGACAGGTACGAGCCCAGGCCCATCGCGAACAGGTAGGCGCCGATGATGGTGGAAAACTGCAGCACCGAGTCGCCGAGCACGTAGCTGGCCAGGGTGCCGGCCGCCAGTTCATAGAGCAGTCCGCAGGCGGCGATGACGAACACGCTGGCCAGCAGCGCGACCTCGACCGGCCCCGGCGCGCGGGGGGCTGCGCCGGGCCCGGCCGCGGCGTGTGGCGACGGGTCCGCGGGAGACGCGTGTCCGGTGGTCAACCGTGAATCGCCGCCGCCACGATGATGCTGATGCCCAGGCACATCGCCGCCACCACCAGGGCCAGCGCCCGGTTCTGCTTGGCGACGAGTTCTTCCCACAGGTTGAAGGGCGTGAGTTTGTCGATGACGATGAAACTGACCCAGAAAACGATCACGCCGATCAGCGCGAACAGGACGGAGCCCAGCAGGGCCCCGGGTTTCAGCCATTCGATTTCCATGAGAACCTCCGGCAACAAGAATTGGAACAGTGCATGGCGGGTGCGCTCACTTGTGTCCGCCGCCGCTCGAGAAACCGCCGAACGAACCGCCTGAGCTTCGGCTGCTGGACGACGCGGCGCAGGTCTGCACGGTGGGGTCGCAATCGTTGCAGCGCTTGATGATGAGCAACACCAGCATGATCAGCAAGAAGCCGATGAGGATGGTACGGAGCGTCATCGCGGGGGAGGTGGCGCCCTGGCTCAACGGCGAGGCGTCCGCGCGCTTGAGCAGGGCTTTCTGGTCCTCCAGCCCGAAGGCCCTGGCGATGGAGTCGCTGTCGATCCGCTCGCCGACCGACCAGGTCTGCTCGGCCTCCGTCTCTTCCATCGACAGCAACCAGCCGCCCAGGGCATAGTCCCGGTTGGTGGTGGTCTGGCCTTTGCGCACCTGCCAGTAGAACTCGCCGGCGACGTAGGTGGTCCGGGCCTCGTAGCTGTCGGTGAGCGTGTATGTCTTGCCCTGCCAGGTGGCCCGGCGCCCGCCCTTGGTCAGCACGGGCGCGCCGGTCAGCGGCTTGACCTGGCTCCAGCCGTCTTCGGCGTCGACCAGGAAACAAAAGCCGTCCCGGGCGTTGTAGAGCAGGTATTCATCCCAGCCGAAGGTCTCATCGTCGCCGGGCGCCTGCCCTTCGCGGTGCTGGAAGCCCACCACCTGCCAGTCGATGCGCTTGAGCCGGCCCACGCGGCCCAGGGGGATCAGCGAGAAGGCCTCCTCGCCCTGACGGGCGTGCTGCATCTGCGCGCCGATGCCTTGGCTCAGGTCGATCACGCTCCGGCAGGACGGGCAGGTGATGCTTTGGCTGGTGGCCAGGTGGGCGGCGACGGGCCCGCCGCAGTTCGGGCAGTTGAATTGGCGGGCTGTTTCCTCCCGCGCCGATTCGTCTTTCAGGCCGGTCATCCCCAGGGCGTCCAGCGTGACGGCCTGTCCGCGGAAGAGTTCGGGCGGCTGGCCCGCGAGCGTGGGGCCGTAGTCGATGCTGACCACCTGGTGCGTGTCTCGCCCGCGCAGCTCCACGATGGAGAAGGGTTGGCCCAGGGGCGGCAGATGCGGCAGCTCGCCCTGGGCGGCCACCAGTGCGGCGGTGGCGCGGGAGGCCACGGCATAGGACTGCCCGTCGATGGCGGTGATGTCGCCCACGCGGAACTGATCGGCCGCGGGGATCTCGTGTTGCGGCTTGAACTCGCGCGAGAACACATACGCGCCGTTGTCCTCGCTGAGGGAAGCGGTGCGGCCGTCGTCGAACAGCGCGACCCATTCGGTCCAGGTGCCTTCGTCGTATTTGTATTGAAGCCGGCCGATCAGCGTGAAGGCCTGGCCGTCGATCTTGCCGGCGGCACCCAGCTGCAGCAGACTGTGGTCATCGAACAGCTCGGCCATCTTGCCCAGCCGCTTGAGCACTTCGCCCTCGCGGACCACGGTGCTGTGGCAGTAGCCGCAAACCGCGTGTGTGGACTGCGCGCTGAGGAAGGCGACGGGCGCGCCGCAGCCGGGGCAGGGGGCGCGGTAGGCGCGCTGGAGCGTGTTTTCGGCCACGGCGTCGGGCGGGCGTCTTCTGTGCCGGCTGGGGGCCTAGACCAGTTTTTTCAGCAGCTCAGCCTTCTTGGCGGCGAACTCGTCTTCGGTGAGGATGCCCTTGGCCTTCAGGTCGGCGAGCCTTTCGAGTGTGGCCATCACGTCGCCCGGTTGCACGCCCGCGGCGGCCGGGACGGACTGGGCAGCGGCGCCCTGCAGGCCGGACGAGAGGTTCTGCGCGAGCACCTGGCCCAGCGCCACGCCGGCGCCCAGGCCCATGGCATCGCCCGCCATGCCGCCTCCGCCCGTGCCTTCGGCGAACTTCGGAATCGCCTGCGCGGTCTGGTACTGCATGAACTTGGCCATGTCGTTGCCGACCATGCCCATGCCGATTTTCTGGTCAAGGACTTTCTGCAGCTCTTCCGGCAGGGACACGCTCTGCACCGTCAGCGCTTCGAGCTGGAGGCCGATCTTGCCGAAGGCCGGGGCCAGCTCGTGGACCAGGGCCTGGGCGAACATGGCCTGGTTGGCCGCCAGGTCCAGGAATGGAATGCCGCTGGCCGCGATGGCGTTGCTGATGTTCTGCAGCACCAGCCCGCGCAGCTGGCCATCCAGATCGGACACGCCGTAGATGTCGCGCGTTCCCGAGATTTCGGTGTGAAAGAGCTTGGGGTCGGCGATGCGGTAGGCATAGTTGCCGAAGGCACGCAGGCGCACAGCGCCGAAGTCCTTGTCGCGGATGCTGATGGGTTGCGGCGTGCCCCATTTCTGGTCCAGCTGTTGGCGTGTGCTGAAAAAATACACATCGCTTTTGAAGGGGGACTCGAACAGCTTGTCCCAGTGTTTCAGATACGTCAGCACGGGCAGCGTCTGCGTCGTGAGCTTGTAGGTGCCCGGCCCGAACACGTCCGCCACCTGCCCCTCGTTGACAAACACCGCCATCTGCGATTCCCGCACGGTGAGCGAGGCGCCGTTCTGGATCTCCATCTCCGCCATCGGGAAGCGCCAGGCCAGCGTGCCATCGCCGGTCTCGGTCCACTGGATGATGTCGATAAACTGCTTCTTGATGAAGTCCATCAGGGCCATGGTCGCCTCCGTGCGTGAAATGGTTTTTCATGATACCCGGAC
>JAEWVY010000232.1 GCA_023396625.1 Pseudomonadota bacterium
CTACTGACCCAGTGCAGGGCCAGCGCCTTCCAGGACGCGACTCAGTGGCCGGTGGGCTGGCGCGGCAGCTATCAGGAGGCGATGCGCCCGCCGCCGGGCATCAGCGTCTGGATCGTGCCGGAGCCGCCCGAGCCGTCGCGCTGCTACAGGCCGAGCGGCCATCTACTGTTCGTTGCACTGGCCCCGGCCAGCGCCCACCTGCTGTTCTTCTGCGAAAACCACAGCGACCCGTCCGATGGCGAGCCGGTGGTCGTTCCCATTCGGAGGGTGTACTTCGTGATCAACAACGTGACCCTGCACCGGCTGCCCGATGGACTGCCGGTGCCGGTGTTCAACCTGTCACTGTCGCTCGACGCCGCGTCCTGGACGTGGGGGTTCGACGCGCAACTGCCCGCCACGGCGGAAGCCCTGGTCGCGCCCGGCAACGCCTCCGGCCCGGTTGAACTGGTGGCCAGCGTCAACGGCACGCAGTTCCGCGTGTTGGCCGAGAGCATCAGCCGCGAGCGCAGCTTCGGTGACGCCAGCATCCGCGTCTCGGGTCGTGGGCGCAACGCCGTGTTGGCCGCACCCTATGCGCCGGTGATGAACTTCCAGCAGCCGCAGGCGCGCACTGCCCGGCAGTTGATGGACGACGTGCTCACGCTCAACGGCATCCCGCTGGGCTGGGACATTGATTGGGGTCTGGTGGACTGGAATGTCCCGGCTGGCGTGTTCACCCAGCAGGCAACATGGATCGAGGCACTGAGCACCATTGCCGACGCCGCTGGCGGCTACCTGATCCCGCATCCCTCCGAGCAAAGCATCCGCGTGCGCCACCGCTATCCGGTCGCACCGTGGGAGTGGGCCAGCGTCACACCGGATTTCGTGCTGCCGGTGGACGCCGTCGCCCGCGAGTCGCTGCGCTGGATCGAGAAGCCTGCGTACAACCGGGTGTTCGTCTCGGGCCAGGACGTGGGCGTGCTCGGCCAAGTCACGCGCGCAGGAACAGCCGGTGACGTTCTGGCCCCGATGGTGGTCGATGCGCTGATCACCGATGTGGTGGCTGCGCGCCAGCGTGGCATCGCGCTGCTGGCCGACACCGGGCCGCAGATCGAAGTCAGCCTGCGCCTGCCGGTGCTGGCTGAGACGGGGATCATCGAGCCGGGGGCCTTCGTCGAGTACCAGGACGGCAGCGTCACCCGGCTGGGCATCGTGCGCTCCACGCAGGTCGAGGCCGGGATGCCCGAAGTCTGGCAGACGCTGGGGGTGCAGAGCCATGCATAACCTCTACGAACAATTCCGCCAACTCATCCCCGATCCTCCGCTGCAGGCGGGCACGGTGGTCAGCGTTGGCAACGGCGTGGCGACCGTGGCCTTGCCCGGTGGCGGTCTGATCCGCGCGCGCGGCAGTGCCGTCGTCGGTCAGCAGGTGTTTGTGCGCGATGACGCCATCGAGGGCGTCGCCCCCAGCCTGACGCTGGAAGTCATCGAAATCTGAATCCCACACATCCTTCTGTTCAACCCCGAACCCGCCTTGGTGCCCTGTGCATCAGGCGGGTTTCGCATTTCTGGAGACCCGCAATGACCGAAGAAAGCCAACCCGCCGCCCTCGTGGAAAACATGCTGCTTTTGCGCCGCGAGGACTTTGAAGACCTGCTCGACCGCGCCGCCGAACGCGGAGCCGAGCGCTGCCTTGCCCATCTCGGCCTTGAGAACGGCCACGCCGCGAAAGATATCCACGAACTGCGCGATCTGCTCGAAGCGTGGCGTGATGCGCGCCGCACGGCGTGGCAGACCACCATCAAGGTCGTGACCACCGGCATCCTGGCCGCGCTGCTGGTCGGTGCCGCCATCAAGCTCAAGCTGCTGGGAGGTGCGCCATGACCACGCCGCCGAAGCTCTGCTTGTTGGACGACTGGCGGCGAGTGGCGCGCCGCGCCTGGAGCATTCGTCTGTCCATCGTCGCGGCGCTCTTCACGGCGGCGGAAGTGGTAGTGCCGCTGTTCGGTGACGTGCTGCCGCGTGGCGTGTTCGTCCTGCTGGCCTTCAGCGCCAGCATCGGCGCGGCCATTGCCCGCTTGGTGGCGCAGCCGGAGATGCACCGATGATTCGGCCGCCGCAACGACGCACCGTGGCCGCGCTGACGCTGTCCGCCGCCGCACTGGTCGGCATCGTGCTGCACGAGGGATACACCGACCGCGCGGTGATTCCGGTCAAGGGCGATGTGCCAACCATCGGCTTTGGCACGACCTCAGGCGTGAAGATCGGCGACACCACCACGCCGCCGAAAGCGCTGGCACGAGCGCTCACCGACGTGCAGCAATTCGAGGGCGCGCTCAAGCAGTGCGTGATCGTGCCCTTGGCCCAGCGCGAGTACGACGCGCTGGTGAGCTTCTCCTACAACGTCGGTAGCCGCGCGTTCTGTCAGTCCACGCTGGTGAAGAAACTCAACGCCGAGGACTACGCGGGAGCGTGCACCGAGCTGCTGCGCTGGCGCTTCTTCCAGGGCAAGGACTGCGCGCTGCCGGAAAACGCGCGCTTGTGCGGTGGACTGGCCACTCGGCGCCAGGCCGAGTACCGCCAGTGCATCGGGGAGGGCGTGCCATGACGCTGATCCCTTGGCCGTACCGCCTGCTGGCCTTGGTGCTGCTCACCGTCACGCTGATCGGTTTCGGCTGGGTGAAAGGAGCCGGGCACGTTCAGGCGCAGTGGGACGCCGCCATCCAACACCAAACCCTGCAAGCCTCGGTCACGCACCAGCGTCAGGCCGAAGCCACCGTCAAGGTCGTCACCGAATACGTCGACCGCGTCCGCGTCGTCCGCGAAAAGGGCGACACCATCATCAAGGAGGTTCCCGTCTATGTGCCCGTTCAAGCCGATGCTGCTTGCACTATCAACCGTGGCTTTGTGCGCCTGCACGACGCTGCCGCCGCCGGTGATCCGCCCGAACCCGCCGGAGTTGCTGATGCGGCCGCCACAGGAATTGCGCTTTCTGCCGTCGCCGAAACCGTCGCACGCAACTACCAGTCCTGCCACGAAAACGCCGAGCAACTGAGGGCGCTGCAGACGTGGGTCAGGGAGATGGCTGCCACCGCGAGGTGAGAAATCCGTGGGTGATGCTGATCAGACTGGTCACGCGACATGCCGACGAACTCGATTTTCTTCGCCGCAACGACTGACAGAAACCATCCGAACACGCTTGGCTTCATGGCAAGACAGCGCGTTCATGTCATCCGTATCGACCACGGAGCAACGACCATGAGCAACCAGTTTAAGAAAGCCGTCATCGACGACGTGACGGCCCGCAACATCAACGCCAATCTGCAAGATCACCTGCTCGACCTGTTCGAGTCGGCGATGAAATCGGTCGCCACGACACTGGTGCGCGAAGCCAAGTTCGAAACGACCGACTTCGCCACGGCCAAGCAGCGCGGCTGCGAGGGCTTCACGCTGCTGGTGAGCCGCGCCCGCGCCGATTCCCGCGACGGGTGGTTCGGCGCGTTCCAGCGCGGGGACGAACGTCTTGACGTGATTGGTCATCTGGAATAGCCATCACTCCTCCGCCTCGGGCACGTCCCAGTCCGCCGGACGTACTTCGCCGGTCTGATAGAACTGCTTGACCAGTTTCACGTACTCCAGAAAATCCCGGTTTTCCGTGGCCAGCCGGTTGGCCATGTCCCAATCGATCTCATCGCGCTCGCGGGCCGGAATCAGCACCTGACTGTCCGCCGGGTTGTCCACGTCCAGCTTGATGAAGCCGATGCCGTGGGCTCCGAACAGCATCCGCAGTTCCTTTAGCGTGTCCTGCCCGCCGATTTCCGCTGCGACCAAGTAGCCGAAGTTGGCCCATGACGAGTTCGACACCGCCTGAAAGAAACATTCGCGAACGTTCGAGCGGTTGATCAGCAGCTTGACCTCGAATGACCACAGCTTGGTGCGCTTGTCGGAATACTGGTTGACGCAATCGCGCACTTCCTGATGCCAATCCGCCCCCAAATCCTCCATGCCGACCACGTCCGGGTACAGCCAGCGATTGCCGTTTGGCCCGCGCTTGTTCGACGAACGCTTCTCATCGACGCGCTTGGAATAGACGCCGAATTCCTCCCAGAGGTACTGCGAAAGCAACGGATACAGCGCGTGCTCGTCGATCTTCGGCTGGCTGGCATCGCCAGAAAGCACGGCAGCCGCGCTCTCGACCGCCGCCACTTCCGCACTGTCCGATTTCTCCGAGTAGTAATACTTGCGCGGACGGCCCTCGGTCGTTTTCACTTCCGGGTGCCGCTTCTGCAACACCGGGCGCTGCGAGCTGATCTCGGCGACCAGTTGCTACACCAGTTCGGCGTCGTTGGTGATGAATTTGCTGCTTTCCTTCTTCGCCTGACACTCCGCCGGGAACGTGGCAAACACCCACTCGGCGATCTGCCGCGCGGTGAATTTCTCTTCGGGCCGTTCCTTCAGGTAGCCGATGACGGCCTTCGCCAGATTCAGTGCCATTGCATCATTCCTCGAAGGCCTTTCACGCCGAAGCACCTGTCTGAGGCGGCGCGGGTGGCGTCGTGCCAGGACGATAGGTCGAATCGAACACCATATCCGCCAGCCACCGTTTGAAGTTGGCGTTGTCGCTGAACTGCTTGAACAGTTCGGTGTGGTCGTCCAGCAGTTCCAGCACCACGCGGTTGAGCGCTTTGTCGTGTTCCAGCCGCGCGTTCTGCTTGCCGGAATTGGCCTGTGCATTCTGGTAGGCTTTGTCCTTCGCCACGCGCGCCGGGATTTCCTCGGTGATGACCTTCTTGATCTTGTCGGCGTCGTGCCATTCGATGTTGCCGAACAGGTCGTTGAACTGCTTGATGACGTTCGAGAGCCTGTCCAAGTCCGGCTCGCCGCCCCCACCACCGCCACCGGGCGGCGGCGGTTCGACGAAGGCGTCCGTGTCGTCCAGCGCTATCTTCATCGCCGCCTGCGCCTGCGCGCGGTAGCTGTCCATGTCGATGGCTTCCAGCACGCCTTTGGATAGGTCTTCCTCCTTCGGCGCGGGCAGCTTCGGAATCAGGAAGTTCAGGAAAATCGACAGCTTCTCCCACGCCGGGTGGCCGTAGGGCAGGATCGCCGACAGGAAACCATAGCTACGCACGAACGCCTTGGCCTTGCCCTTGAACTTGACCTGATCGTCCTCGCCGAGCTTGCTGGCGTATTCGGCCACGCAGAGATCGAGAATGGGATCGAGCTTGTCGCGGTCGGCACCGGACAGATACAGCGCCACCAAGTCATCCACCTGCTGGGCGCTGTAAACCTGCTGCGCGTCCAACTCGGCCTTGATGTCGTGCAGCTTGTTTGGGTCGGTTTCGCCGCCCTGAATCGTGGCACGGTAATATTCCTGAAACGCCGCCTTCACGGCTTCGGCGTTGTCGGCGAAGTCGAGCACGAAGGTGTCCGCCTTCTGCGGGTGCGCGCGGTTCAGGCGCGACAGCGTCTGCACCGCCAGTACGCCCGCCAACGGCTTGTCCACATACATGGTGTGCAGCAGCGGTTCGTCGAAGCCGGTTACGAATTTGTTGGCGACGATCAGGAAGCGATACGGGTCTTGTTTGAGCTTGGCCGGAATGTCCTTGCTCGGAAAGCCGTTGAGGTCGGCCTCGGTCTTCTTCGACCCGCCGATCTCGAAGTCGCCCGAATACGCGACGATGGCCTTGTAAGGGCTTTTAATTTCGGCGAGGTAGTCCGACACCTCGCGGAAGTAGTCGATGGCGCGCGCAATACCGTTGCAAACGATCATCGCCCGCGCTTTACCGCCGACCTTCTTCGCGCCAATCACCTGCGCGGTGAAGTGATCGACCATGATCTCCGCCTTGCGGCGAATGGCCTTGTCGTGCGATTCGACGTAGCGCCGGATTTTCTTCAGCGCCTTGCCCTTATCCACCTGCGGGTCGTCTTCGATGGTCTTGGCGACGTGGTAGAAGCTGTCCACCGGCGTGTAGTTGGCGATCACGTCGAGGATGAACCCCTCCTGTATCGCTTGCTTGGTGGTGTAGGTCAGTTCCTCCGGCGAGCGGAACTGCACCTTGTCGCCCACCGTCACCCGTTCGCCGAACAACTCCAGCGTCTTGGTCTTCGGTGTAGCGGTGAAGGCGTAGTAACTGGCGTTGGCCAGCAGCTTGCGTGATGCGATGCGCTTTTCGATTTCGGCATTCACCGCATCCTGCGTGGAATCTTCCTCGAACTCCTCTTCAGTCACACCACCCAGCGCCTGATGCATCTTGGCCGTGGTCTTGCCGCCCTGACTGGAATGTGCCTCGTCGATCAGCAGCGCGAACTTGCGGTCGCCGAAGTCGCCCAGCTCGTCGAGGATGAAGGGGAACTTCTGCACCGTGGTGACGATGATCTTCTTGCCCCGGCGCAGGAAGTCGCGCAGTTCCTGTGCGTTGTCCGAATGGCCGAGGATCGAGGCCACATGATCGTAGCCCTTGATGGTCTTGTGGATCTGGGTGTCCAGCGCGCGCCGGTCGGTGATGACGATGACCGAATCGAACTGCGCCCGCGACTCATCCTGTGCCGTCTTCAACTCCACCAACTGATGCGCCAGGCACGCAATGGTGTTGCTCTTGCCGCTGCCCGCCGAGTGCTGGATCAGGTACCGCTGGCCCACGCCGTCGGCGCGGCTGCGGCGCAGCAGGGCGCGCACCGTGCGCAACTGGTGGAAGCGCGGAAACACCGGCTTGCGGGTCTTGCGCCGCCTGCCGCTGGCATCTTCCTCCTCGTCCTCCACCACCTGCGCGTAGTTCTCGATGATGTTCGCCAGCGAATCCTTCACCAGCACCTGCTTCCACAGGTAATCGGTCTTGATGCCATTGGGATTCGGCGGATTGCCCGCGCCACTGTTCCAACCCTGATTGAACGGCAGGAACCACGACGCCTTGCCCTTCAATTCGGTGCAGAAGCGCACTTCGGCATCGTCCACCGCCATGTGCGCGATGCAGCGGCCCGACTGGAACAACAACTCCTTCGGGTCGCGCGTGGTCTGGTACTGGACGATGGCGTCCGACACCGTCTGCTTGGTCAGCGAGTTCTTCAGCTCGAAGGTCAGCACCGGCAGGCCGTTGATGAAGACCACCAAGTCCAGTTCGTTGCCCGAATCGTTGCTGTAGCGCACCTGCCGCGTGACGCTGAAGATGTTCTTGCCGAAGGCTTCGGCAGCAGCGGCGTTGCCCGGCGTGGGCAGCAGCTTGTAGAGATCGACCGTCACCGGACCGTGACTCACGCCCTTGCGCAACACATCCACCACGCCGCGCTTGGCGATTTCGCCTTGCAGCCGGTGCAGGAACTGCGTGCGCTGGATGCCGTCGGCAGCAAGGTTCAGCGTTTCCACTGCCTTGGGCTGGGTGGCGTGCAGGAAGGCCAGCAACTTCGACACGTCCAGCGCCACATCGCGGTTGTAGTCGCTCGCCCGGCCCAGCACATAGCCGCCCGGCGCATACAAGGCCTCCGGTTCACCAACGGCGTTCGGCGTCACCGGTGGGTGCTCGCTGATGCCCGCCAGATGGCACACGATCAGCCGTTCCAGGCCCAATTCGCTGGTGTCGGTCGGTTTCATAGGCTCTCCAGCAGGCGGCCGATGGCTTCGGGGAACGACAACTGATTTCTCCAACCTGCGGTTGGAGTTTTCTCCTGACGACAATTTCTCGCACTACCGATGCGAGTTTTCCCGTTTCGATCATCCGACGCCATCGTCTGCCTCCTTCCTCTTGCCGGGCAGCAGTGCCTTGCGCCGCGCCACCTGTTCGCGCGCGCTTTCCAGCAAGGCGTGAATCCGGCGCTCGAACACCGGGCGTTCGGGGAACACCGTCCAGTATTCGGCCACCATGATCTTGTCCCGATCCAGCGGCAGCAGTTCGATCTGCTCGCGGCTTTTCTCGGCGCACAGAATCAGGCCGATGGGCGCGTTTTCGCCTTCCTGCCGTTCGTGGCGGTCGAGCCAGCCCAGATACAACTCCATCTGCCCTTTGTGTTTGGCCTCGAACTTGCCGATCTTCAGTTCCACCGCCAGCAGGCGCTTGAGCCTGCGGTGAAAGAACAGCAGGTCGAGATAGAAATCCTCGCCGTCGATGATCATGCGCTTCTGGCGCTCGACGAAGGAGAATCCGCCGCCAAGTTCCAGAATGAAAGCCTCCAGCTCGCGCAGGATGGCGGTTTCGAGATCGGCCTCCAGATAGCCGTCGCGCAGCCCCAGCACGTCCAGCAGGTAAGGGTCTTTGAAGGTGTCCGGTGGAATGTTGGAGCTTTCCGTCAATTGCGCGTTGGCGATTTCCTTGCGCTCGAAGGCCTTGCGCGCGATGAGGTGGCGCAGCCCGTCCCGGCCAAGCCGCCGGGATGCCGCTTCGTTCAGATAGAACAGGCGGGCTTCGGGTGTTTTCAGCGGCAGCACCTCGACCACGTGCGCCCAGCTCAATTGTGTAGCGGGCCGCGACACAATCTCGAAGTCTGGGAACTGCTCGGCAAACTGCATCATGCGACGCAGATTGCGCGCCTCGTAGCTGCGCCCGTAGCTGGCGGCCAATTGTGTAGCGAGCCGCGACACAATCTTCTCCCCGTATTCCGCACGCGCATCGTGCAGGATTTCGCGGTTGATGCGCTGACCGATGCGCCAGAACAGATACACCGTGGCGCTGCTGGCCTGCCGTATCAGGGCGCGGCGGGTCTCTTCGATGTAGTCCGCGACCGTGGCGAACAGATCGTCCGACGGCGCAAGCGCGATGGCCTTTCCCGCCTTCTTTGCAGGTGCCTTACGGGTGGTTTTCTTACTCGTCGCCATCGGCTGTCTCCTCCACGGATTCGGCTTCATCGTCGCCCAGTGCGGCGAGCACGTCGTCGCTCACCGCATCGTCCGGGCCGGGCTGCCAGCCGCGCAGGTCAACTTGGCCGGTGACGGCATCGGCGATCAGGCGGTCGCGGTATTCGCGGATGAGGGCGATTTCGCTGCGAATCCTCTCGATGGCGGCGTCCTGTCCCGCTGTCGCGGTTTGAAGCGTGCCCAAAATCCGATCCTGCTCATACAGCGGGGGGAGCGCGATACGGAAGTTCTTGACGAAGCCAAGCGGCACACGCTGCTGGCCTGCGGCTCCTGTCATCGCGTCGGCCCCGAGAACACGGAACGTCTTGAGCGACAACAGCTTCGCCAAGAACGCCGGTCGAATTCGTCGCTCTGCCGCTCTGAGCACGATGAACTCCGTTGTGCCAAAGCCGATCTCGGTTGGTAGTGCCTCAAGCAACCCACCTTTGCCGTTCTCGAAGCACGGCGTGATCTTCGCCATAACCACATCGTTGCGGCGGAAGTAGGTGTAGCCCTCCCAAACCTCCGAGGTCTTTCTGCTCTCAACGCTCTGTAGCTTTCCGTCCGTCGTGATGCACCCCATCGGCAGGAACGACACCGAGGCATCGCTGAGACGAAAAGCATTGCTCTCCGAGCGCGATGGATTGAACACTGCAACGTGCTTGAGCTTGCACGTTTCCCAATGTGCGGGGATGCGTGGAATCCAGTCGATGCCTGAGTCTCGCCTCTCCGTGGCAGCATCAAGACCTTGCGTTACCGCACCCTCGATGATGGTTTGCTTCTGCTCGGTGAGCAGGGCTATGAGTTCGCGCTTGGCCTTGATGAAGCGGGCGATGTGCGCGTCCTGCGCGCGCAGGTAGGCGACGATCTGGTCTTGCTCGGGGCGGGGAGGAACCACCGACGGCATTTGCTTGAAGGATTCCCAATAGAGCCGGTTGCGGTCGGCCACGATTCCGCGCGAGAACTTGTTGACCTCCTGCATGTAGGCGGCAGTTCGGAACAAGTAGCTGTAGTACGCACTGTTGGCTTCCGGGTAGGGCTTCACTACCACATAGGCGGGGCTGACCAGCCCATCGACCGGCGCGGGGCCGACCGCGCCTTGCCACATCCGCATCATGTTGTAGGCGATGTCGCCCTTGACGGCACGCTTGTAGTTCTCTTTCTGGCTCATTACCTGCTTGCGCTTCAGGTTCTCCATGTCGCGCACGCGCACGCCGGTGCGTAGCGACACTTCCAGAATTGGCAAGTCAGGGAAGCCAGTTTCCACGCGATGGCCAAACAGGCGACCGTTGCGCAGAACCTGCCAGCCCTCCGGCAGCTTGGTCGCCCACGGCAGGCCGGAATCGCAATAGACGGGATATGCACTCTCCACAGTTGGAGAAGGCGAAGTCTCGCCTTCGACGCTGACAGCGGCAGCATCCGCGCTAAACAGGGAGCCTTGCTCCTGCTCGTCGGCAACCTGCTGTGGCGGTGAAGCTCCAGCCACTTCAATCGGCTGCCCGAACAGCAGGAACTGCGGGATGTCCGGCGGCGCAATATCCAGCGCCACGTCGCGCCCATGCTGCTTCACCTGCTCGCGAAGTTCCATTAGCAGCCTGCCCAAGACATTCATGCCGACCAGCGTGCCGCCGTCGTCGATAACCTTGGCTCCCCAAAAGTCGTCCTTGCGTGATTCCTCGACGATGGGGCATTCGCCGGTTCGCAGCAGCAGTTCGCTGAAGGTGTTCCAGTTGTTGGCCAGCTTCATGCGCAGGCACCAGCGCATGATGCGCACGCGCACCTGATCCCAATCGGCGCGCGAGTCCTTGCGGTAGGGCTTGCTGCGCATCTTGGCCGTCATCGGGCTGATCTGGCCGATGATCATCTTCTGCACGTCGGGCAGGTGCGGGAAACGGCAGACCTGATACAGCGCCTCGGAGGTCAGTATGCGCACGCCGTTCACATGGATCGGGTAGCCCCCGGCCATGTTGGACAGGCCGCCGAACGGCTCATCGGTCTTGCGGAAGACGACACTGTCCTTGCGGCTGTAGGTGCGAGTCTGATCCCTTCCGCCCATCAGAGATCGCCTCCGGTGAAGTTGGCGAACATCTTTTTCACCGCCGTCTGCGTGTTGGTGGTGCGCGGGAACAGCGGATACCACGGCGCATCCACCCAGAACGCCAGCGGTGCGTTGTTGGGGCAGTTGCGATAGGTGACGATGAGCGAGCCGAAGCCCAACGTCTCCAGCGTCATGTGCCCCAGCGGGCGCTGGGTATCGCCGAGGTTGGGGCAAATCTGGCGGATGTGGACACCGGTCTTCAGGAATTCCTGCTCCAGCAGAATCTTGGCCGCGTCGCTGGAAAACAGATTTGCTGTACCGGGGTTGCCAGCGGTTCGGAGCGTGGGCTGATACCGCATGGCCGCCACGTAGGCTTGCACCGCTGGATCGTTCGGAATTGCCGTCGGACGCAGCACGTCCGACGTTGCGCTGTAGGTTTTTCTATCCTCCAGCACAATGGCGTGCCACCAAGTGATGCCGACATTCTTTCCCGAGGCCCTGTTGACTTCCTGAATCTTGGTGTTCGCGTAATACCGCCCGCCGCTGTGCTCTGCGATGCAGATCACATGCACCTTCGCCTGCACGGGCGCATGGTCACGAATCCAATTCTCCAGATCGCGCCGCACGCGGTTGCCCGTGAAGATGCCGTCATCCAGATAGATGAAGACTTCATCGCCTTGCCCGCAGTCGTCGATGCCGAATCCATGCTCGTCCTCCAGTTGCTCGGAGAACAAGGCGAGCATGTCGGTCTGGCTGCTGCCGCCGCCCTGAATGTCGAGGAAGTTGGCGGATCGCCAGAACCTATCGGGCTTGTCGCCGGTGAGCTTCTGGGTGCGCATCACGCCACGGATGAACCTGGACACCTTCTCCTTCGAGAAGTAGATGTTCTTCAGGACGTGGTCGATCTCTTGCAGGATGGGCAACTGCACGGCAGCGTCGAACTGCTGCACCCAGCGGTCAACGTGGTCGGGGATGGGCTGCGGGAGCGAGCCGTCCCGGTAGTCCTGAATGGTGTTGGCGATGGACGCCAGAAGGTCGGTGCGCTGGCTCATGCCGGGACGCCTCCCACGATCTTGTGCAGCAAACCTTCGGTCTGCTGCTCCAGCTTCAGGATGTCGGCGCGGATTTCCGCCAGCGAGCGCAGCGGCGCGGGCTTGTAGAAATAACGGGCGAAGGAGATTTCGTAGCCAATCTGGGTCTTCTCGTCGTCCATCCACGCATCGCTGGCGTGTGGCAGCACCTCGCGCCGGAAGAACGCCTCGATGCCGCCCGGCTCCTTCAGCGGCACCTGCTCGGTGTCGCGCAGGTCGCTGTCGGGTTCGTACTCGACCATGAAACGATCCTTGCCCACGGTTTCCAGATACGCGCCGTCGAGGCCCGGCTCAAAGTGCTCGTCCTTCTTCAGTTTCGTGCGCTTGGCGACCACCGGCGGCGCGGTGTCGTCGCGCCAGCTTACGGCCTTGAAGATGACCTTCTTGTCCGCCGCGCCGGGCTTCTGGCCGTGCGCCTTCATCGCCGCGTCGAACTTGGCGCGGAAGACGTTGTGGTCGTCGAACACGGCCTCGCCCAAGTCCTGCTGCGCCAGCAGCGCCAGATCGAGCAGCGCCTTGTCGCGCTGCCATGTGGCGGTGTCGAGCAGTTTCTTGCGGCGCTTTTCCGGTATGGCCTTTTTGGCCGGTGCGCTGTCCTCGCCGTCTTCATCGCTGCTGTCCGATTCATCGTCGCCGTCGCCCTTGAGCCACACCTCGATCTCAGGCTTCAGCTTGGTGAAGTCGGTGTAGAGCCTGTCACCATGCTGGGCGTAAATCTCTGCGCGCAAGGCTTCGTCGCCCGTGGCAAAGCGCAGGGTTTCGATGGCGGCAGTTTTCAACTGGCTTTTCAGGCGCAGCGGGCGTTCGACGGTGATCTTCCAGTAGCCGAAGTCCTGCGTGTCGAACCATTTGGACTGCGCTGTTTCTTGCGCTTCGCCCAAGTAGAGGTCAAGGATGCGCTGAATGTCGGCCTCGGCCAGCTCGCAGTTCTTCTTGCCGAGGTTGCGGCGCAGCGGCTGAAACCACGCACTCGCGTCGATCAACTGCACCTTGCCACGGCGCGCGGCGGCCTTGCGGTTGGCCAGCACCCAGATGTAGGTGGCGATGCCGGTGTTGTAGAAGATGTTGAGCGGCAGGGCGATGATGGCTTCGAGCCAGTCGTTTTCCAGCACCCAGCGGCGGATGTTGCTTTCGCCTTGCCCGGCGTCGCCGGTGAACAGCGCCGAGCCGTTGTGGACGAGGGCGATGCGGCTGCCCACGCCATCGGCAGGCGCGTTGCGCTTCATCTTGGACAGCTTGTTCACGAGGAACATGAGCTGGCCGTCGCTGGAACGGGTGATGAGCTTGAGTTCCGGGCTGTTGCCGTGGCTGACGATGAAGCGCGGGTCGTTGAAGCCCTGTTTGCCGTCCATGCGCTCCAGATCGGTCTTCCAACTCTTGCCGTAGGGCGGGTTGGAGATCATGAAGTCGAACTCGCGGCTGCGGAACTGGTCGGCGGACAGTGTGGATTTGTCCGCGCCGCCGACGATGTTCTCAGCCGAGCCGCCTTCGCCCTTGAGCAGCAGGTCGGCCTTGCAGATGGCGTAGGTTTCGTCGCTGATTTCCTGCCCGTAGAGGTGGATGGAGACTTCCTTGCCGTGCTCGTCAGCCAGTTCCTGCAAGGTTTCCTCGGCCACGGTGAGCATGCCGCCGGTGCCGCACGAGCCGTCGTAGAGCAGATAGGTGCCGGACTGGATGCGCTCGGCCACGGGCAGAAACAGCAGCTTGGCCATGAGCTTGACCACGTCGCGCGGCGTGAAGTGCTCGCCCGCCTCTTCGTTGTTCTCCTCGTTGAAGCGGCGGATCAGTTCCTCGAACACCGTGCCCATGCCGTGGTTGTCGAGCGGTGGCAGCTTGACGCGCCCGTCCGCATCCTTCACCGGCAGCGGCGACAGGTTGACCTCCGGGTCGAGGAAGTCCTCGATCAGGTAGCCGAGGACGTGGGCATCAACCAACTTCTGGATCTGGTTGCGGAAGTTGAACTTGGTGAGGATTTCCTGCACGTTCGGCGAGAAGCCGTCGAGGTAGGCGATGAAGTCCTCGCGCAGACGCTGCCCGGCTGCACTGGCCTTGAGCTTGGCCAGGGTGAAGTCGGACGTGTTGTAGAACGCCTGACCCGCCGCCATGCGCAGAGCGCCGTCCTGTTCGGCCACGTTGTGCGCGTCGAGGAACCTCTTGCGATCTAGAACGTCCTGCTTGGTCGGCTCCAGCACGGCGTCCAAGCGGCGCAGCACGGTGAACGGCAGGATCACGTCGCGGTACTTGCCGCGCACATAGACGTCGCGCAGGCGGTCGTCGGCGATGTTCCAGATGAAGTCGGCTATCCACTTGATCTGGGTTTGGTCTTGTACTTTTCCGCTTTTCATATCGTCATGTTCCGTTCGCTCGACACCGGACCGCGGGGCGCATCAATCCTCATGGCCTTGCCTCCCCCTCTCGGTCTGTTCTGTGATCCACAGGTCAATTTCCTGGCGACGAAACCTCCAAGTGCCCCCGACCTTAAACGCCGGGATCCTCTTGGCGGCCGCCAAGCGGTAAACAGTGCGCTTGCCTACCTTGAGGTAGGCAGCCACCTCGTCGAGCGTGAATATCTCTGCCGCGTCGTCTTTCATCGCTTTTTCACCCGGTGCCGGAACGGGGCCGGCGAGGATGGTAGTCTTGGCTAGGATACGGCAGAATTGTGCATCGTTGAACAGCAAGTGGCAGGAGGGGGAATGATTGACCCGGCAAGCCAGGCCCAATTGAAGGAGGCCATCGCGGACTGCATCGGCACCGATCAAGGGGTGTTGGATGCGCTGCGGGAGGAGATCCGCCCCCTGAAAAGTGCCACGCGCCGTATCCAACCTCGGGCCACGACGTCGATCTCACTGGTCGGCACCGATGGCGGCAACAACCAGCTTCAGTTCGATCCCTTCCTGATCCAGCTGGTCCGGGTCGTAGACAGCAGCAATAACGAGTACTGTCTCGAGGCCGTCTCACCCACGACCCCGGTCCAGAAGCTCAACGAGCGACAGTTCGCTGCGGACGGATCGGCTCGAACGGCGCTGGGCGAAATGATGGCCTTTCTGGGGGTGGACAGCTTGCCGGCGCTTTCCCACATGATTCGACCAACCGATAAGGGAAAGCCGGTCTCCCCGAGCTGGGTGCAGGTCTACCGAGAATTGGTCGAGTGGGCCATTTTGTTTGCCATCCTCAAGAAGGACTTTGGCACCGACACCTTGATCATTTGCGACGGCCTGTTGCGCAGCAAGGTTTTCGCCAAAGACTTGTTCCAGCGACTGCTCCGGGGCATGAAGGACCGCATCGACGCGCAGTGGAACAAGAGCCGTCGTCGAGTGTATTTGGCTGGCGTGGCCAAGCACAGCAAGGTGCTTTCACGGTATCGCCTCGCCATGGCCCTGGAAAGTGTTCTTCAGACCGACTACCCGGCCTACGTAGAGGTGCCGCGCGAAGTGGAGGAGAAAGCCTACGTCTGGTCGGAGTTCGCGCGAGGCGATGACCGCACTGGCGAGGGCGGCGCGCCCAACAAGTTCGTCGGCGGCAAGATGTTCCTGGTGAAGTTCGGATCACAGCGTCGCGACCCCGTGTGGCCGGTGGACATCTTTGTGCCGCAGGTCAGCGAGGCCCAAACCATTCTCGGTTCAATGCTGGCCGACGCGATCAACGGCTTTCCGGTACCACACTACCCCCGCTGCCTTCAAAAAGCGCACGAAAACGCAGCCCTTGTCGATTTCGACTTCGACATCTTGCAGGACTTCATTTACGAAGGCGTTCGATCGAGTCTAGGTGGTGACGCGGGCACCTTGGACGCATTTCAGCTGCAGGACGCTGACCCAGCGCAACGCCGGTACGGATAAGGGTGAACAACATGGCAGAAATTCAACTCTTCCCCAGAGAACAAGTCGTCGGTATCTTCCGGGGCTTTCAGCAGGGAGGCATGGAGTTCCACGCCGACCTGGTGTTGCCGTACCGGAACGAATTCCAGAACATCCCGATGCACGGGCAGTTCCTTCTTGTCCAACTGGAGACACCCGATGAAGCGGTTTTGGGGCGAATCGCCTCCTTCTCCTCGGAGGGCAAGTTGTCCTTCGGCTCCGGCGAGGAATTCAATATCCGCGCAGTCCGCGAAGAGCGTCCAATCCCTGAAGACCTGCGCGAGCAATACCTCAAGTACCGGGTCAACATTCGCGTGCTGGGCGTGCTGCGAAAAAATGGCAAGGGGGTGACTTTCGTCCCCTCGCATCGCCGGCTTCCTCATGTTGGCAGCAAGGTGGCCTTTCCGAACGATGAAGTGCTGCGCGAGATCGCCGGGCACAACATCGACGGTGCGCCCATCGGCCATTTGGCCTTCGGCGAGTACATCTACGCCGCAGGCAGCAAGTCATTCCAGTCGCAGGAATGGATGCAGGTGGTCGACCCGGAGGTGCTGGTTCGCTTCCCGATCGAGTCGCTAGTGTCTCGCCGCAGCTTCGTCTTTGCCCGAGCAGGCTTCGGCAAATCCAATCTCAACAAGCTGCTCTTCTCGAAGCTCTACGAGACCACGCCCTTCGTCACCAAGCGTGCCGGGAAGCAAGTCCCCGTGGGCACGGTGATCTTCGACCCGGATGGCGAGTATTTCTGGCCTGACGACAAGGGACGTCCGGGGCTGTGCGATGTCCCCGCTCTGGAGGACAAGGTTGTCGTCTTCACCGACAGGAAAAATCCGAGTCCCTTCTATCAGTCGTTCGTGGCTGGCGGCATCAAACTGGATATTCGCCGTTTACGTCCAGGCGACGTGATTTCGATCGCACTTGGACCGGAACGTCAGGAGCAGCAGAACGTTCGCAAGCTGCGCGGGCTTCCGCAAGACCGCTGGGAATCGTTGGTCAATCTGATCGACACCAACGGCAATACCACGCCGCTTGACGACGTCTGCGCATTGCTTGACCTTGATCCCCAGCGGCAGGAGGCCGAGGCGTTGGCTGCCAGAGGCAACATGACAGCGATCGTAAAGATGCTGCATGACAAGAGCAGCCAACTCATGGACATGCTGGTTCACGCGCTGTCCGAGGGGAAGTTGTGCGTCATCGACGTTTCCCAGATGCGTGGCGGGCAGTCGTTGGTGCTCTCGGGGCTGATCCTGCGCCGGATATTCGACCGCAACCAGCAGGAATTCACCGCAGCCGATCCAAAGACGATCCCGACGATCGCCGTCGTCGAAGAAGCGCAGTCGGTGCTGAACGAGAATGCCCCTGCGGCTGAGCCTTACGTCGCCTGGGTGAAAGAAGGTCGCAAGTACGATCTGGGTGCGCTGTTGATTACCCAGCAGCCGGGCAGCATTCCTGTCGAGATCCTCAGTCAGGGCGATAACTGGTTCATTTTCCATCTACTGTCGGCGACGGACCTCACGTCGCTGAAGCGAGCCAACGCTCATTTCAGTGACGACTTGCTGAGTTCACTGCTCAACGAACCTATCCCGGGCCAGGGTGTGTTCTGGAGTTCGGTGGGAGGTAAGCCTTATCCGGTCAGTCTTCGCGCCCTGTCTTTCGAGAAGATGTTCTCGATGCGCGATCATGACTATAACCAACCCGCTGGCCACACCTACGCACAAACGCTGCGTAGCACCTTCTCCGGGATGAGGCAGATCGCAACACCAGTCCGCGTTCCAGAAGCCGAGGGCGCAGGCGCTCAGTTTCCGGCAGAGGCCGAAGTCGAAGACGCCGAGCCGGTAGACGTCATGGCAAACATCGAGCAGCGGGCTATCGACGCCCTGCGGGCCGATGCCAAGCTGATGGCAAAGATCGAGTCGTCGGAAGGGGCTGCCTGGGGATCGCTCAAAGCGTTTTTCCTCGATCATTTGCCAGCTCATTTGGACGATAGAGACACCATGGCCTTTCGGCTTGTGAAAAAGGCGCTTGTCAATTTCTACGGCCCTCAAGACCATGGGTGGGAGCAATACCGCCATCCGACCCGCAACACTGCCTACGTCAGGAAGAGGAGCTAGGCAGTGTCCAGCGCACAAACGGCCCTGAACGGAATTTGCCCCTATTTCACGATGTTCCCACTCGATTTTCCGCTCAACATACTGCAGCGGAGAGCACGAGCGGGTGATGTCGTGCTTGATCCTTTCTGCGGCCGGGGAACTACCAATTTCGCTGCACGACTTGTCGGCCTCCGTTCTTTGGGAGTGGACTCTAGTCCGGTTGCTGCAGCCATTACAGCCTCCAAGCTCGCGACGGCTAACGTTGATGACATCTGTGCCGAAGCGCGCAGGATTCTGACCGAGGACAAGCCGCGCCACATTCCGACCAGCGAGTTCTGGCAATGGGCGTTTCATCCGAACGTGCTGGACGCACTGTGCCGATTTCGGGAGGCATTTCTGGAGGACTGCACCACGGACGCCCGCATTGCGCTCCGCGGCATTGTTCTGGGTGCGCTACATGGCCCGAAGCAGAAGACTTTCCCGAGCTACTTCTCCAACCAATGCCCCCGCACCTACGCACCGAAGCCTGCCTATGCGACACGCTTCTGGCAGGGGCGAGGGCTTGTGCCTGAGCCTATCGACGTCTTGGCCGTGATCGAACGGCGGGCGAAACGCTACTACGGAACGTTTTCCGACATCACGGGCGCCGTGCGATTGGCAGACAGCCGAGAGGCCGAGGCGCTCCGGCCAGAAACACCGGACACCCGATTCGACTGGGTGATCACCTCGCCGCCGTACTACGGCATGCGGACCTACATTCCTGATCAGTGGCTGCGCAACTGGTTCGTAGGTGGCCCCAACGCTGTCGACTACAGCAATCGCGCCCAGGTCGTTCATTCAAGCCCTGAGGACTTCGCAGCGGATCTGCGTCAGGTATGGCGCAATGCGGAGGAGGTGTGTGCCGAAGATGCCAAAATGGTCATCCGATTCGGTGGCATCACGGACAGGCGCGCCGACCCGCTGGACCTCATCAAGAGTTCTCTCAGTGACAGTGGCTGGCGCATCACCACCATCAGGGAGGCTGGGTCTGCCACAGAGGGCAAGCGCCAGGCAGATGCTTTCCTGCGCACAAAGTCCAAACCGTTGGTCGAGTACGACGTTTGGGCGACCAGGCAGTAGACCGGAGGCGTTGGGTAGATTGCGAGCGCCAGCACTGGAGGCGGACGCTGAATCAACTGGCGGCCGATGCCCGGGGCTCTCGGGCGTTCACGTTCGGTTGAGGCTGGGGCAGATCGCTTATACCTAGTTTCCGGGCTGATCAGCAGAGTTTGCAAAGGCACGGGCGAAATTAGCGAAACGGCGAAATTAGTGCTGTGACAGGCACTTGCCGCTGACCCGCCTCGGCGAAAGCAGCGAAAAAATCCCCGCACTACCCCGTTGCCAGCCGGTACACCCGCAGCGGTGCGCCCGGCGCACCATCGGCACGCTCACCCCACTGCACCGTGATCTTCGGCGGCGTGGCCGCCAGCAGGTGCTCCAGACTGGCGTCGAGCCGCGCCTTGGGCACCTTGCCCTTGAAACACTCGGCGCTGATCTGGCTGCGCGTGGCCTGACCGCGTTCGCGCAGGAAGGCCAGCACGCGGTTCGACAGTTCACGTACCTGCGCCAGCTTCGCTTCCTCGGCGGCGCTGACGAACACGAAGCGCACGGACGCCGTGGCGTGCCGAATCCACGCCATCGCCGCGTCGATGTGCGCGGCGTCAATGCGGGTTTGCAGGTCGGTCAACGCCATCAGCATGGCCAACCGCAGCAGCATTGGGGCGCGGCGTT
>JAEWVY010000261.1 GCA_023396625.1 Pseudomonadota bacterium
GTCGGCAACAACGCGCTCATAGCGCGCGGCGCACCGAGCGCGCAGAACGACGCGATCATGCAGCGCATGTCCGACCAGTCCCGGGCGGAGTCCTTGGCGCAACCGCAAGGCGGGCCGCGCGGTGAGCCCGGCAGCGCTCCTCTGGTGCTCGATTCCAGCACCTATGGCAACATGCGCGGGCGGTCCTCCGGGCAGCGCCTGCGTGACGCCGAGGTGTCCGCCAGCAGCATCATGAACACCCGCCGCTGGGGCGGCCCCGATGCGGAAAACAACCCCTCGGCGTTGGCGTACAAGGCGCTGTTGCAGCAGGACGTCAACCGGGCGCAGAACGCTGCCAACATGGACGCCGAGCGTCTGCGCCAGGAGGGTACGCGCTACGCTTCCGACAACGCATTGCGCGGCGACATCTACCAGGCCGACTCTACGCGCGCCGGGAACATGGCCATGGCGCGCTCCAAGCAGGCGGAGCTGGCGTACAACCGCCTGCGGGACGCGTTCAAGGATTCGATGGACCTGGAAACGCACACGCAGACCATCGGCCATAACGCGACGGTCAATGCGCGCAAGCGCCTTGAGGGTATGGCCGTGCGCCCGGACGGCAAAGGCGGGTCTGTCGTGGACCCGGGCCGCCTCGCTCGCCTGGAGAGCACCCTCGGCAAGATGAGCCCCGGGTGGGCGCAGGCGGATGAGAAGACCCAGGCGGCTCACTTGCGCAAGGCCGAGGCGTCCGTCAATCTGCTCGAGGGGCTGAACGACCAGCGCAACAACGGATGGCTGCAATACGTCGGCGTCGACGGCAAGTCTGCGGCACTTGACAATCTACCCCACGAAGAAATGCGAGGCGGGCGGCTCCGGGAGGTCGGCGCCCTGGAGGGGGCTGTGACGCCCGGCACCGGGAGGAACGACTACGCGATCGAGACCGCGAACGGGCACACGCTGTACCTACCGCGCTCCAGCGTCAACCAGGGCGAGCTGGCGCTGCTCAGGGAACTCGGCGTGGACATCACCGGCGCCAAGAAATAAAGGGGGGCCCCCATGAGCACTCTTCGCGACTCATTCTTCACCCCCAACACAGTCTCGCTCGACGAGATGGAACAGCTCCAGCAGTCCGGCATGGGCTCGCTGCGCCGCGGCTGGGAATCTGGCCGCATCGGCGCCGAACGCAACCAACTCGGCATCGACGAACTGGCCGCCCGGTCCGCAGGCGACCTGCAGCGCGCTGCAGGGCTGCGCGCTCAGAACGAGGCCCTGGGCCTGCGTCAGGCGCGTGTGGCGCCGGAGATCGGGCGGGTGGAAGATATCAACAACGTCGGCACCGGCCTGGACTGGGCGGCCGGGCAGTTCGGGCAGGGCCTGGCGTCCATGGCCGACCCCGTGGCCGCGGCGACCACCGTCGGCGCCGCCGGTCGCCTGGCCGGCATGCTGCCGGGGGCGGCTGGGAAGCTCGGGCGTGCGGTCGGCGCGTTCGGCGCCCCCGCCACGGCGTTCGGTATAAACCAGCAGCAGATGGCCGGCGAGTTCGCCAACAACGCCATGCAGGACCAGGCGTTGATGGCGCGCACATCGCCCCAAGACCTGTACCGCACGGCGAACGCGGTCGGCGCGGTCGGCGGTGCGCTCGACACCGTCATCCCTGGCGTCATCGGGCACCAGCTGACTGGCGGTGCGCTGCGCGCTGGCATCAAGAGCATGGGCCCGGCCGCGAAGACTGGGCTCGAGATGGCCGGCGAGGGGGTCACCGAGCTCGGGCAAGGCGAAGTCGGGCGCTATGCCCTCGGGCGGCTCAACCCGGACCGGGACCTGACCGGGGACAACTCCGACCGACTGAACGAGGCCCTCGGGGGCGCAGTCGGTGGCGGCCCGCTCATCGCCGCGGGCGCCTACGCCGACGCAGCTTACCGCCGCGCAGGGCACACCGCCAGGCAGATCGGCACCAAGACCGGTGAGGTCGTCGACCTCGCCAAGGACGCCTACGCTGGCAGCGCGCTGCAAAGCGGGGTGGACAAGACCGTGGCAGCCGGCCGACGCAAGGCAGGCGACATGGTCGACCTGCTGGACCAGGCGCGCGGCGAGGACGGGGCGATCAGTCTGACCAAACTGGCTGAAAACGCGCGCGATGGCGGCCGGGATCTGGCGCAGCGCTACACGGTTTCTGCCGAGGAGCGCGATCTCCTGAACCTGGCCCCGCCCGATGGCATCGCGGCGGATCCGGCCAAGCACACGGCGTGGTTCATCGACGCGTCGGACAAGCGCTCGCAGCTGGTGGCGGACCGGCTGAGCTGCTAAACATGGGCCGCGCTGGGGCCCGCATCGTGAGCACCGCCCGCAAGGACAGCCGGGCGGAGTTCCAGCAGCTGAATGACGCCAACCTCATCACGTTCCAGTCCGACCTGATGAACACCAAGGACCGCGGCCTGCATATCAAGGCCGACACCCTGGTGAATTGGGTGCGCGCTCAGCGTGCGCGCAGCGAGACCGCTGTGGACGGCCAGGAGGACAACTCCAACCGCTCGAAGAACGACGCGTATCTGGCCGACCTGCTGGAGGGCATCGACGCCCAGCGCCAGGACGGCGTGTTGGCCCCGTTCTTCGCCAGTAAGGAGAACCGCACACTGGCGTGGATTCAAGGCGAGCACGCCGAGCCGTTCCTGGAGAAGAACCTGGTGGCCACGCTCAGCCGCTACTTCCACCAGGGCGTGCGCGCGGCGGAATACACCGAGCGCTTCGGCGCTGACGGTGAGGTCCTCGAGGCCAAGCTGCGCGAGGTCCTGGGCGAGCTGACAGACCTGTCGCACGCCAAGCTCAAGCGCCAGGAGTTCAAGGACGACACTGCCCGCGCCAAGTGGGTGTCCCGGCAGTTCCGCGATGTGTCCGAGGCCGTGGGCGCGATGGAAGGCACGCTCGGCAAAGACATCTCGCCGGCATGGCGCAAGACCAACAGCTGGATGACCGTCTACCAGAACGTGCGCCTGCTGCCCCTGAGCCTGTTCTCTTCGTTCGTGGACCCGCTGGGCATGGTGGCCCGCGGGGCGACGATGAAGGAGGCCTACGACGGCTTCCTGCGCGGCATGAAGGAGGTCATGGCGAACTGGGGCGACCTGTTCCGCGAGGAGCCGAAAGAGCGCCAGGCTGATCAGTGGGAGAAGCTGGCCGAGCACATCGGCGCGGTGGACGCCGCGCTGTTCGCCCACCATGTGAGCGACGAGTACTCGTCGGCGTACATGGAGCGCGGCGCCAAGACGATCAACGACACGCTGTTCAAGCTCAACGGCATGGAGGCCTGGAACCGCGGCATGCGCGTGGCGGGCGTGAAGAACGCTGTGGCCTTCATCGAGCGCCACGCCAAGGGGGCTGACAAAGTGCACAGCGAGCGCTGGCTCAAGGAACTGGGGCTGGACCCCAAGAACATCCCACTCGACGCGGACGGCCAGCTCATCACCGACAAGCATGTGCTGATGCAGGTCAAGGGCGTCAGCAAGCCCCAGGCCGAGCGCGAGATCGACGCGGTCCATTACGCCATCAACCGCTGGGTGGAAGGTGCGGTCCTCACGCCGAATGCGGCGCAGCGTCCGGCGTGGGGCAGCGATCCGCACTACAGCATGTTCTTCCACCTGAAGCAATTCAGCTACAGCTTCCACCAGACCATCCTCAAGCGCGCGGTTAAGGAAATGAACCATGGCAACCTCGCGCCGATGGGTGCGTTCGCCTGGTACATCCCCACCATGATCGCCGCGGACGTGACCAAGGGTCTGATCCAGGGTGGCGGTGAGCTGCCGGCCTACATGAAGGGGTACGACCTGGGCGACTGGGTGATGCACGGCGCGCAGCGGGCGGGGGTGCTGGGTGCAGCGCAGCTGGGGGTTGACGCGCAGGGCGACATGTTCTCGCTGGCTGGCCCGGGCGTGGAGCAGGCGGTCGATGCGTTGCGGGAGCCAGTGGGGCGGACGATGCTCAAGGCGGCGCCGCTGCATGGGCTGTACGCGGAGGCGCTGCGCTGAACCCGCGCCCCATAACAACCGAGGACAAAAGAAAGAGCCTTACGGCTTATGTTTGTTTTTCCTAAACTTCTTTTTAGAATACTTAATACTTACTATATATTTTATTTTTCAATTCAGATAATTAGTATTTGTAAGTATAAGAATGTAAGTACTAAGTAGGTAGAGCCGCCGCGCGTTTCTTCCGGACCCACTGCACAGTCCCGTGCGTGATGAGCAGGATGCCCACAGCGGCTCGGAGCGCCTTGTAGGCGGCGCGCAGCAGGCGAGCGATGGTGAAGAAAGTGGTCATTGTGCGTCCTCGATTTCATCCTCAAGACAGACGACAGTGTCGTCCCAAGTTTCGTGTGTGATGACCACGACCGACCCTTGCTTCGGGTCGGTGGGGTCGATGGGGTAACGCGACAGGATTTCGCCTGTGCGCCGCATGGCCAGTTCGTTGCGTTTGGCCTCCCGCGGTGTGATGTTCCCGTGGTCGTTCACCGCGTGTCGCGCGATCAGGTCCAAGGGCAGCCGCTTGAGCTTGATCTTCGCGGCCTCGGTTACCCGCAGGTGGCCCAACAAAAAGTTAGCGAACATGGTCAGCCTTTCTTGCGCATGAGGAAATAGACGAGGCCAGAGCCGACCAGCACGACGGGCGCCCCGAACACACCCAGCGCGAGGAAGTCACCGGAGCCGGTGTAGAGCAGGGCCATGCCGCATGCGCCCGCCCAGGTGGCCGCAGCGCCGAGCGGCCACGGGCGCAGGTACATGCCAAGCGCGGCGGCCGCCGTGATGGGGATGACCAGCGCGGGGTGTGACGCTGTGGCGAAGAGGACGTACGCGCCCAGCGCAGCCCAGCCGACGAACAAGATGAAGCGGAGGCGCTTGATGAGTTTCATTGGGTCTCCTTCACCGGGCGAGGTTGTGGGCGGCGTCGAACATACGGTTCAGGTCGGCGGCGAGTTGCGCGGAGCCTTCAGTCGGGGCGTGAAAGCTCTCGCCCCTCTGAGTGAATCGCACCGGCATGACTGACAACCGGACGACGGTTGAACCGTTAACGCGCCGTCTGCCGATGGCCACCGCCCGAAATACTCGGACGGTGGTAGCGTGAGTTGCGTGATGATGTCTTCAGCGGTCATGGGTGTCCAATCAGTTTACGGCAGGCGTTGCGGTACGTGATGATCGCCTCGAGAACGCCGCCGGCATGCTTACAGGGTACTGTGCCGAGGATGAACACCTGCCCCGCTGTAAATTTGCCCAAGTCGCCCGCGCACAGGATTTCGACCAGGCCGTCCGGCAGTCTGCGCCCCGCGAACACGCACCCGATCTCCTCAACAGGGACCGGCCACGTCTCGGGCTGGATATACTTGTCATAGTTAGATGTCATAGTTGTGCTCGAATCAAGGCTGCGCGCGGGTTGCGGAGTGGTCCCCATCACCTTGACATGGTGGGGGTCGTTGGTTCGAGTCCAATCGCGCCTACCAAATTCCACCTGCAAAACTGTTGCCCAAGGGTAAACCTTGGGCAAGCTGCATGTGACTCCTTCTTAAAATATGTTGCGGTGCGGAACTGGCGTGGTCGTACCCCGTTGTTCGTGCCGACCGAGGAGTTTCGCCGTGCAGAAAAAGACAGAAGCCTCCGCAAAATCGCCCTTGCGCATCATCAAGAAGTACCCGAACCGTCGCCTGTACGACACCGATGCGTCTGCCTATATCACTTTGGCTGAAGTGAAGTCACTGGTCATGTCTGGCGAATCTTTCGTGGTGAGGGATGCCAAGACGGGGGCTGACCTGACGCGCAGCATTCTGCTGCAGATCATTCTCGAGGAAGAGGCCGGGGGCGCGCCGATGTTCAGCGAGGCCGTCCTGGCGAACATCATTCGGTTTTACGGGCAGGCCTTGCAAGGTTTCATGGGAACGTACCTGGAAAAGAACGTGCAGACCTTCACGGAAATTCAATCCAGGCTTGCGGAGCAGGCCAAGGGCATGTCTCCCGAGATGTTGACCCAGTTCATGAATGTGCAATCTCCCGTGATGCAGGGATTGATGGGCACTTATGCCGAGCAGTCAAGGACGCTTTTTTCCCAGATGCAGGAGCAGATGCAAAAGCAGTCGGAGCAACTGTGGGGAGCCTTCGGCCTGAAGCGATGAGTGGCGAGGAACTGTGACAGTGAATACATGAGTGAAATTCTTTCAGAGGTCGCAACCGCTCCGTCAGCGGTCCCATCTCCCCGCATTGGGTTCGTGAGCCTGGGTTGCCCCAAGGCGTTGACTGACTCCGAACTGATATTGACCCGTCTGAGCGCGGAGGGCTACCGGACCTCCAAGACGTTCGAGGGCGCCGATCTTGTCATTGTCAATACCTGCGGCTTTATCGACGATGCGGTGAAGGAGAGTCTGGATACGATCGGCGAAGCGCTGGCCGAGAATGGCAAGGTCATTGTCACGGGCTGCCTGGGGGCCAGGTCGACCGAGGATGGCGGCAATCTGGTCAAGCAGATGCACCCCAGTGTGCTGGCCGTGACGGGTCCACACGCCACGCAGGACGTGATGAATGCGGTGCATGCCCATTTGCCGAAGCCGCACGATCCTTTCATCGATCTGGTGCCTGGCGGGTTCGGTGAGGCAGGGCTGAAGTTGACGCCGCGCCATTATGCGTATCTGAAGATCAGCGAGGGTTGCAACCACCGCTGTACTTTCTGCATCATTCCTTCCATGCGCGGCGACCTGGTCAGCCGTCCAGTGGGCGATGTACTTCGGGAGGCCCGGGCCTTGTTCGAAGGCGGCGTGAAGGAATTGCTGGTGATCAGCCAGGATACTTCGGCCTACGGCGTGGACGTGAAGTACCGCACGGGTTTCTGGGATGGCCGGCCAGTCAGGACCCGCATGCTGGAACTGGCGCAGGCACTGGGCGAGATCGCCCAGGCGCATGGCGCCTGGGTGCGTTTGCACTATGTCTATCCATATCCCCATGTGGACGAGATCATTCCGCTCATGGCCACGGGTCGCGTGCTCCCGTACCTGGATGTGCCGTTCCAGCACAGCCATCCGGATGTGCTCAAGCGCATGAAACGTCCGGCCAGTGGCGAACGGAACTTGGAGCGTATCCAGCGCTGGCGTGAGATGTGTCCGGAACTGGTGATCCGCAGCACCTTCATCGCAGGGTTTCCCGGCGAGACCGAGGAGGAGTTTCAGCACTTGCTCGATTTCCTGCGCGAAGCGCGGATCGATCGAGCCGGCTGCTTTGCCTACAGTCCGGTCGAAGGCGCGGCGGCCAACGAATTGGCCGGCATGCTCCCGGATGAAGTTCGCGAAGACCGCCGGGCCCGCTTCATGGCAGTGGCGGAAGATGTGTCCACGGTTCGTTTACGGCGACGCATCGGTGCGATCATGCAAGTGTTGGTGGATTCGGCACCTGCGCTGGGCCGCAAGGGCGGCGTGGGGCGCAGCTACGCCGACGCACCGGAAATTGACGGCGTTGTGAAGCTACTGCCACCGGAGAAGATCAGCAAGACACTAAAGCCCGGCGAGTTCACGCGTGCCCGCATCGTTGGTGTCCAGGGACATGATCTGGTCGCGCAGCCCATCTAAAAAGAAGGATGGCGCTGAAAAGAAAAAAGCCGCAGGGAAACCAGCGGCTTTTTATGCGTAAAACCTGAATGGTTTTACTTTATATTGGTGCCCAGGAAGGGACTCGAACCCCCACGATGTTACTCGCTAGTACCTGAAACTAGTGCGTCTACCAATTCCGCCACCTGGGCATTTCAGGAAAGATAGGATTCTATATCAAAAATTCTGAGCTAACCAGCGTTTTGCTGGATGAAATAGAAGGCGTGGTGCAAGGGCATCGGGATGGTCACGGTTTTCTCATCCGTGACGACGGTGAAGCCGACATTTATCTGCCGCCCAATGAAATGCGGGCCGTCCTGCACAGAGACCGGGTCAAAGTCCGGGTGGCGCGGCATGATCGCAAGGGACGCCCCGAAGGCCGGGTGCTTGAAATTGTGGAGCGTCCGGCGCAACCCATTATCGGACGCCTGCTTCACGAGAGCGGTATCTGGATTGTGGCGCCGGAAGACAAGCGTTACGGCCAGGACGTGTTGATTCCCAAGAGCGCCACAGGCACGGGCAAGCCCGGTCAGGTCGTCGTGGTCGAGTTGATCGAGCCCCCGGCGCTGTTTGGCCAGCCAGTGGGGCGTGTCAAGGAGGTGCTCGGTGAAATCGATGATCCAGGGATGGAGATCGAGATTGCCGTGCGCAAGTACAGTGTTCCGCATGAATTTTCCGAGGCCTGCGTGGCCGAGGCCCGTGGTTTGCCGGACCGGGTGAGTTCGCAGGACAAGAAGCATCGCGTGGATCTCACGGACATTCCGCTGGTCACCATCGATGGAGAAGATGCGCGCGATTTCGATGATGCCGTGTATTGCGAGCCGGCGAGGGTGGGGCGGGGCAAAGGGTGGCGGCTGCTGGTGGCGATCGCGGATGTGGGCCACTATGTGAAGACAGGTAGCGCCATTGATATCGATGCCTACGAGCGAGCCACGTCGGTCTACTTTCCGCGGCGCGTGATTCCCATGCTGCCGGAGAAGCTGTCCAATGGCCTTTGTTCGCTGAATCCCGAGGTGGAGCGGCTGTGCATGGTCTGTGACATGTTGATCACCGCGAAGGGCGAGGTTCATGCGTACCAGTTCTACCCTGCCGTGATGTTCAGTCACGCTCGCTTGACCTACACGGAGGTGGCGGCGATTCTGGCGAATACCCGTGGCCTGGAGGCGCGTCGCCGCGAGGCGCGGATCCCTGATCTGCTGAACCTGCACGATGTCTATCGGGCGCTATTGGCGCAACGGGCGATTCGTGGCGCCGTGGATTTCGAAACCACGGAGACGCAAATTGTTTGCGACGACAACGGCCGCATCGAGAAGATCGTGCCCAGGACGCGCAACGAAGCGCACCGCATCATCGAGGAGGCCATGCTTGCGGCCAACGTCTGCAGCGCCGACTTCATCGCCCAGGGCCGGCATCCCGGGCTATACCGTGTTCACGAAGGCCCGACGCCCGAGAAGAAGGACATTCTTCGTGGCTACCTCAAGGCACTGGGTGTCGGTCTGAACATCGGCGAGGAGCCGACGCCGGGCGATTTCCAGAAGATTGCCGAGGCCACCAGGGACCGTCCAGATGCGCAGCAGATTCACTCCATGCTGCTTCGCTCGATGCAGCAAGCGATCTATACGTCGATCAACAGCGGTCATTTCGGTCTGGCGTATCAAGCCTATACCCACTTCACCAGTCCCATTCGCCGTTACCCAGACCTTTTGGTGCACCGCGTGATCAAGGCGATCTTGGCCGGGCGGCGCTACCAGTTGCCTGAGCTTCCGGTGCCTGGTGAGGCCCATGCCAAACTTTCGCGGCGCCTCCAAAAAGGGGGGGCGGCAAAGGCACGAGAGGGGGATCAGCGTCCCGCACGACTGTCCCCGGACGACCTGGCGTGGCAGGCGGCAGGCCTGCATTGCAGCGCCAATGAGCGGCGAGCCGACGAAGCCAGCCGGGATGTCGAAGCCTGGCTCAAGTGCAAGTTCATGCGCGAGCATCTGGGCGAGGAGTACAGCGGGGTGGTTTCCGCCGCGACGAGCTTTGGCGTCTTCGTCACTCTCGATGAGCTGTATGTCGAGGGATTGGTCCACGTCACGGAGCTGGGCGGGGAGTACTTCCGTTTTGATGAGTTGCGTCAGGAACTGAGGGGCGAGCGCACCGGGATCCGCTATGCGATAGGCACGCGGGTGCGTGTTCAGGTCAGCCGGGTCGATCTGGACGGGCGCAAGATCGATTTTCGTCTTGTGAATGAGGGAGGAGACGCTGCGGGGCGAGTTCCCCGGGAGCGCAACACCCCCATGGGTGAACGGCCTGTGGTCAGAGAGGCGCTTGCCGGGGCGAAAGGCAAACGAGCGGGGCGCGCGCCGCGCGCCGACACCGTGGGACGGAAAGTGGCCGCCAAGAAATCGGGTGGTGGGACCGCCAGCAAGTCAGCGGGTACCCGGGCGCGCAAGTCCCGGCGCTGACGGCGCGCGTTTTCTGGCGGGGGTCACGCGGTGAGTTGCCTTGCCAGCGCACCGGCTGTCAGCGCCCGTGTCGTGGGCCAGGCGTCGGCACAGCTGCCATGTTGATGCGCCGCCGCGCAGGCTGCTTCGAAAGTGTCGATGCCGGTGGCGAGCCGTGCGCCAATCAATCCGGCCAGCACGTCGCCCGTGCCGGCCGTGCCAAGGCGGCCGTTCCCCGTCGGGTTGATGACGGGGATGTGAGTGGGTGAGGCAATCACCGTTCCCGAGCCTTTGAGCACCACAGTGCAAGCCAGTGCATGGGCCAGTGCGCGTCCGGCGTCCAGGCGATCTGCCTGCACGGCCGTGGCCGTGGTCCCCAGCAGGCGCGCCGCCTCCAGTGGATGCGGCGTAAGTACCGTGGCTTGCTGGCGTGCCCCGCGGTGGCCGAGCTGGGTACGCAGACCGGGATCGGCGGCGATGGCATTGAGCGCATCCGCATCCAGCACGAGCCGCGGTGCCTGGGCCAGTACGGCTGGCAGGATTTCCCGGATGGCTTCACCGCCACCGCACCCGCAGACGACGGTAAGTGTGCGCAGGGGCAGCGCGGTGAAATGGCGGACCATCAGCTCAGGCTGGCCAGCCACCCATCTGTCGGCGTCGTCATCGAGGAAATTCACCAGGACGCGCCCGGCTCCGCCGTGCAGCGCGGCTTGAGCAGCCAGCAACGCCGCACCGGTCATGCCCATGCCTCGCCTGGCCAGGCCTTCGCCGCCCACGATGGCGACGTCGCCGTGCGAGCCTTTGTGCGAGGCGTGCATCCACTGACGGCGTTCTGGCGCGGCATTGAGTTGAGCGCAGGCTGGTTCGTCGAGGGCACCTGTGCCGAGATCATTGAGCCAGATCGAGCCCGCGGCATCGCGTCCCTGCGCCATGAACAGTCCGGGCTTGCAGGCCAGCAGGGTGAGGGTGTGCTGTGCCACGACATGGCAGCCGCGGGCCGCTGCCATGGCCTCACCACTGGTTCCGGACAAAATGGTTCCAGTCTCAGGGTTCAATCCGGTGGGGATATCCACTGACAATGTGGGTGCGACACTGGCATTGAGCGACGCCACCAGGGCGGCCATGCGGCCCTCGGGCGCGCGCGTCGCCCCGATCCCGAGCAGGGCATCGATGCACAGGTCATCCGGTCCCAGGGCTTCTGGAGGGTTGTCTGAGAAGGTGACACCCGCTTCCCGCGCGCGCTTGAACGCTGAGCGCGCATCGGGTGGGCAACGCGCTTCGTTCCCGAGCCAGGTGACCCGTGGGCGGGCGCCCCATTGCTGGAGGCGGGCCGCCGCCTCCAGCCCATCACCCCCGTTGTTTCCCGGACCGCAGGCAAGCCAGATGGTTCTGGCGTGTGGCGCGAGCGCCCGTGCCAGCCGCGCGATGGCCAGCCCGGCGCGTTGCATCAGCGCATGAGGGGGAAGACTGCGTGCCGCGGCCAGTTCGATGCGCCTCACGGCGGCATTGTCGAACAGGCGCAAGGGCTCGTTGGCGGTAATGCGATGCATGCGCCACATTGTGCCGTGGCGCCTCGGCGCCGGCGAGGGTCAATATTTCCCGAGCAGGCGTTCCACGCCGAAACCATCGAGGTCGATGGCGGGTGAGCGTCCTGCAATGAGGTCGGCCAGAACCCTGGCACTGCCGCAGCTCAGCGCCCAACCACTCGAGCCGTGGCCCAGGTTCAGCCAGATTCCAGCCAGCCCGCTGGGGCCGATGACGGGGGGTCCATCGGGCAACATGGGGCGCGCGCCTTTCCACTGCTGCACGCCGTTGGCCAGTTGTGCGGCCCCGGGAAACCAGTCGTGCATTACCTTGTAAAGGGTTTGCAGCGCACTGTCGCGCATCTGCGCGGGAGCCCCGCCGAGCTCTGCGCTGCCCGCCACGCGCACGCGCTGGCCCAGACGGGTGATGGCCACTTTGTAGCGCTCGTCCATCACAGCGCTGCGCGGCGCATTCAGAGGTTCCCGGATGTGTGCGCTGAGCGAGTAGCCATGAACCGCGGCGATAGGCAGTTTCAGTCCCTGCGGACGCAGCAACGACGCCGAGGCCGCGCCGGCGCACACGACGATCGCGTCAAATTTTCGGGGTTCCGACTCGCCATCGATCCAAAGGGTTGCGCCCTGGGTGCCATCGATGCGTGATACGTTGGCGCCGAACTGGAAGGAGGCCCCGCGGCGCCTGGCTTCATCACGCAGCAGCAGTGCGAATTGCCGGCAATTGCCCACTTCATCGTCCGGGAGGTGGATGGCGGCGGCGAAGGGCGTGTCGGGATTGAGCGCGGGCTCGATTTTTCGCGCCTCCTCTTGCCCAATTTCGCGGAAACGTACACCCGCGTCGCGTAGCACCTGCAAACCCGGCTGCGCGAGCGCCCGGTCCTTCTCCGAACGCAGCAGGACCATGTAGCCATCGCTGCGTTCGTAGTCGAGTGTCAGTTCAGCGCTGAGGCGATGCAGCTGCTCGCGGCTGTAGAGCGCCAGTCGCTGCATGCGGGCACGGTTGGCGGCATAGGTGGCTGGCTTGCACGCGCGCCACCATTTCCACATCCAGGCCAGTTCGTCCGTGGACAGGGGCAAGCCAATTTTCACCGGGGCATGGCGTCGCCACAAGTGACCGAGGACCTTGCTTGGCATGCCTGGGGCGGCCCAGGGGGTGACGTAACCCGGCGCGATGACGCCGGCATTGGCGAAGCTGGTTTCCTCGGCCGCGCTGCCCCGGCGCTCGAAAACAGTGATGTCGTGACCGTCGGTCACCAGCTCATGGGCAGTGGTGACGCCGATGATACCGGCGCCCACGATAGCTATTTTCATGAAAATTTGAATAAAACGCCGCTTTTCCCAGCGTCAAATGGATGATTTGCGCTATTGTATTTGAAGCGCTTTCTCGATCTGGAGGCCGAGGTTGAGCACCGTGTCGTCGCGCAGGGCGCCGTGCCAGATCATGAGGCCCACAGGCAGTTCGCCGCGATCGTGGCATGGCACGGTCAGAGCGCAACCATCCAGCATGTTGACGATGCTGGGATTGCGCAGCAACAGGCCATTGACGCGGAAAAACTCCGCATCCCGGGCGATGTCGGCCGCGCCATCTTGCCCGTCAGCGGGTGCCACGGTGCTGATTGGCGGGGGCACGATGGGCACGGTCGGGGAAATCACCGCGTCGAACGAGGCCAGCGCAAGCCCGACGCGTTCGATCCAGTGGTTTCGATGGGCGACCAGATCAATATATTCGTGCGCCATCATGGAGGCACCCCGGAGGATGCGGGTGGCAACACGGGGGTCGTAGTCGCCCGACCGAGCCTCGATCAGCGATCGATGCCACGCGTAGCTCTCCGCGGCCGCAAAGCCACCTTGCGCCTGCATGGAAGCCAATTCGGCCAGCGCTGGCAGGTCGATTTCGAAGATTTCGGCGCCCGCCTGGCGCAAGCGTTGCAAGCTGCGGTCGAATGCGCGGCCGACCGTGTCGTCGAGTCCCTCGAGCAGGGTCGTGCGCACCACGGCCAGCCGCCAGGCCGCCAGGGGCGCGGGGCTGCGGACGACTGTGCGCGCAGCCAGCACCTCGTGCGCAGTGATGGCGTCACGCACGCTGCGTGTCAGCGCGCCGACAGTGTCGAGGGTGGTGGAAAGCGGCAGGGCTCCCATGGTGGGGACCAGCCGGGCCGTGCTTTTGAAGCCCACGATGCCATTGAGCGCCGCCGGAATTCGGATGGAACCGCCGGTGTCCGACGCCAGTCCGACGACGGCCGCGCCCGCAGCGACCGACACAGCCGCTCCCGAAGAGGAGCCCCCGGGAATTCGCGGCGTCTCCGCTGTCCCCACCGGGTGGCCGTGGCGGCCATCCCAGGCCGCCGGTGTCGGGTAGTGGGGGTTGGTGCCGACACCGGAAAAGGCGAATTCGACCATGTGCGTGCGACCCAGCAAGGCCCCGCCGGCTGCCTTCAGGCGCGCCACGGCCGGGCAGTCGGCTTGCGCCGCCGGTGCGCCAGCGAGGACGCGCGACCCTGCGGTGGTGACCTGCCCGGCGACGTCGAACAGATCTTTCACGGTGAATGGCAGTCCGGCCAGGCGCGGGAGCGGACCCCCTGCGCTGTCGACCTGCCGTGCCGTCGAACGTGCGGAAGCAAATGTGGGCAACACCAGGGCCGGCTGGCAGGCGCTGGTGTTCGAAATGGCAATGGCGCGTTCGACGGCCTCGCTGGCCGTGGTTTCACGACGGAGCAGGCGCTGCCGCGTCGCATGGAGGTCTTCGGTCATGATCTGGAGGGGCTGTGCTATACTCTTTGAGTTTTGCGCGCAAGTCCTTTGTCGGGGCGGCGGCAAGGCAAATTGCAAACCAGTCCTACAAGGTGTTGCGAATTTTCACATCCCGGCCCGCAAGGCTGCGGAGAGGGAAGAGCAATTAGCGGACTGGATTTTAGACCCAACCTTTGGAGCACTCTATGTCCGTCACAATGCGTGAAATGCTGGAGGCCGGTGTCCATTTTGGTCACCAGACCCGCTTCTGGAACCCAAAGATGGCGCCGTTCATCTTTGGCCATCGCAACAAGATTCATATCGTCAATCTGGAAAAATCGCTGCCGATGTTCCAGGAGGCGATGAAGTTCGCCAAGCAATTGGCGGCAAACCGCGGCACCGTCCTGATGGTGGGCACCAAGCGCCAGGCCCGTGAAATCGTCGCCACGGAAGCAAGGCGTGCCGGTGTGCCCTTCGTTGACCAGCGCTGGCTCGGCGGCATGCTGACCAATTTCAAGACAGTCAAGACCTCGATCAAGCGCCTCAAGGACATGAAGGCGCAGCAAGAGGCTGGGCTGGATGCCATGAGCAAGAAAGAACAGTTGATGTTTTCGCGGGAAATCGAGAAGCTCGAACGCGACATCGGGGGCATCCAGGACATGGCCGCGTTGCCCGACGCCATTTTCGTGATCGATGTGGGCTATCACAAGATTGCCATCGCCGAAGCCCGCAAGCTGGGCATTCCCCTGATCGGTGTGGTCGATACGAATCACTCGCCTGAAGGGATCGATTACGTCGTTCCCGGCAATGATGACTCGGCCAAGGCTGTGGCGCTCTATGCCCGCGGCATTGCCGACGCGATCATTGAAGGCCGTGCGAACGCGACCGACGACGTGGCGAAGGCTGTGGGTGCAGCCCAGGGTGCCGATGAGTTCGTGGAAGTCGAAAACGCCGAGGCGTGAACCCTGCGCACGGCGAGGAAAGGGGCTTCTTGCCCCTTTTTTTGATCGCGTTTTCCCTGAAATGATTTGAATACGGAGAAAAATATGGCTGCAATTACCGCAAGCATGGTTGCCGAACTGCGCGGCAAGACCGACGCCCCCATGATGGAGTGCAAGAAAGCCCTGACCGAAGCCGACGGCGACATGAGCAAGGCCGAGGAACTGCTGCGCGTCAAGCTGGGCACCAAGGCTGGCAAGGCCGCCTCGCGCGTGACCGCCGAGGGCGTGGTCGCCAGTTCCATCAGCGGCACCACGGGCGCCCTGATCGAGGTGAACTGCGAAACCGACTTCGTGACCAAGAACGACAGCTTCCTGGCGCTGGCCAAGGCGGCGGCTGAGCTGATCGCCAAGCACAACCCGGCCGACGTGGCCGCCCTGGGCGCGCTGCCCCACAGCCAGGACGGCTTCGGCCCCACCCTGGAAGACGTGCGCAAGGGCCTGATCGGCAAGATCG
>JAEWVY010000267.1 GCA_023396625.1 Pseudomonadota bacterium
GGGCGCGGGCTGGACGCTGTTCCAGTCGCCCGGCACGGCCGCGCGCGCGGCGGGTTCAACGGCGGAACGCCCAGTGACGGCTCAGCAGGTAGGTCTGCCCGGCTGCAAACGCCAGCGCGGCGAACAGCGCCAGCGGTGACGGCCAGTCCAGGCCGCGCAGCAGCGCGACGAAAACCAGTTCATTGACGCCGAACCCGGCCAGCGCGGTGGCCGCGAAGCGGCCGAGGCTTTGCCCCACCGTGTTGCCCGCGTCGCGGAAACTCAGCCAGCGGTGGCCGGTGAAACTCACGACAAAGGCCACCACGAAGCCGGCGGCGTTGGCCAGCTCCGGCAGTATGGCCTGCCGCAGCAGCGCAAAAACCGCCATGTGCGTGAGCGCCGCCGCCAGCCCCACGGCCACGAACCAGACACCCGATCGCGTCATGTCGGCGACGGCGTGCCGCCGGCGGGGGCCGACCCCAGTCCGTGCCCCCGGCGCTCGCTGACCAGGTAGGCGGGCCGGCACTTGACCTCCTCGTACACGCGGCCCAGGTATTCGGCCAGCACGCCGATGGACAGCAGCTGGATGCCGCTGAAGAACATCATGCTCACCACGATGGTCGTGTAGCCCGGCACGTCGATGCCGAGCAGGAAATACTCGGCGACGACCCAGGCCCCGAAGCCCAGCGCCATCACCGACACCAGCAAGCCCAGCCACGACACCAGCCGCAGCGGCACCGACGAAAATGCCAGCATGCCCGTCAGCGCCAGCGACAACGAGCCGCGCAGGCCAAAGCGGCTCTGTCCGGCGCCGCGCTCCAGGGGGGTGTAGTCCAGCGCCGTGCTTTGGAAGCCAACCCAGGCGTACAGGCCCTTCATGAAGCGATTGCGCTCGGGCAGGGCCTTGAGCGCTTCGACCACCTTGCGGTCCATCAGGCGGAAGTCGCCCGCGTGCGCCGGGATGCGCACACGGCTGCGCCAGTTGATGAACCGGTAGAACAGCCCCGTGAGGCCGGCGTGCAGCCGCGACTGGTCGGCGCGGCTGCGGCGCACCGCGTACACCACGTCATTTCCGGCGCGCCATTTCGCGACCATCTCGGCCAGCAGACTGGGCGGGTGCTGGCCGTCGGCGTCCATCATGGTGACCAGCTCGCCGCGCGCGGCCTCCAGCCCCGCGGTCAACGCCGCCTCCTTGCCGAAATTGCGCGACAGCCGCAGCAGCACCACCTCCGGGTGGGCGGCGCACAGCGCGTGAGTCACGGTGGCCGTGTCGTCGCGGCTGCCGTCGTCGACGACGATCAGCTCCACCCGATCCGACAGGGTTCGCAGGGCCGCAAGCACCTCGGGCACGACCCGGCCGAGGTTGCGTGCCTCGTTGTAGGCGGGCATCACGCAGGACAGGGATGGAGTGGCGGCGGCGCGGTCGGGCATGCGCGCATCATGCCAAAAAAAGGGGAGCGGGGGATGGGCGCCGGGCGGTGGCATCGCCCCCGTAAAATCGCCCGATGTTTTCCGTCAAGCAAGAATTGCTCGCCGCGCTGGCCGATGTGCTGGAGCGGCTGGCGCCCGGGGCCGGCGCGCGCGCGGCCTTTGAATCGCCCAAGGTGGCCGCTCATGGAGACCTGGCCTGCACCGCCGCCATGCAGCTGGCCAGGCCGCTGAAACTCAATCCCCGCCAGGTCGGCGAAAGCCTGCGCGCGGCGCTGCTGGCCACGCCGGCCTTCCAGCGCTGGGTCGAATCGGTCGAGCTGGCCGGTCCGGGGTTCATCAATATCCGCCTGCGGCCCGAAGCGCACCAGCAGGTGGTGCGCATGGTGCTGGCCACCGGCGAACGCTATGGCGTCCAGCCAGACCGCGGTGAGAAAGTGCTGGTGGAATTCGTCTCGGCCAACCCCACCGGACCGCTGCACGTGGGCCATGGCCGTCAGGCCGCCCTGGGCGATGCCATCTGCAACCTGTTCGCCACCCAGGGCTGGCAGGTGCATCGCGAGTTCTACTACAACGACGCGGGCGTGCAGATCGCTACCCTGGCCACCAGCACGCAGCTGCGCGCCAAGGGCTTCAAGCCCGGTGACGCCCAGTGGCCCGAGGCCGCCTACAACGGCGACTACATTCAGGACATCGCCAACGACTTCCTCGCGCGCAAGACGGTCAAGTCCGATGACCGCGAGTTCACCGCCTCCGGAGACGTGGACGACCTGGACTCGATCCGCGAATTCGCCGTGGCCTACCTGCGCCACGAGCAGGACAAGGATCTGCAGGCCTTCGCCCTGAGGTTCGACGAGTACTACCTGGAGTCGAGCCTGTACACCAGCGGCCGCGTCGAGGCCGCGGTGAACCGGCTCGTTGTCAACGGCAAGACGTATGAGCAGGACGGCGCGCTGTGGCTCAGGTCCACCGACTACGGCGATGACAAGGACCGCGTCATGCGCAAGGGCGACGGCAGCTACACCTATTTCGTGCCCGACGTGGCCTACCACATCACCAAATGGGAGCGTGGCTACGCCAAGGTCGTCAACATCCAGGGCACGGACCACCACGGCACCATCGCGCGGGTGCGCGCCGGTCTGCAGGCGGCGGACGTGGGCATTCCCGTCGGCTACCCCGATTACGTGCTGCACACCATGGTGCGCGTGGTGCGCGGCGGCGAGGAAGTCAAGATCAGCAAGCGCGCGGGCAGCTATGTGACGCTGCGCGACCTCATCGACTGGACATCCAAGGACGCGGTGCGCTTCTTCCTGCTCAGCCGCAAGCCCGACACCGAGTACACCTTCGACGTCGATCTGGCCGTCCAGAAGAACAATGACAACCCGGTGTACTACGTGCAGTACGCCCACGCGCGCATCTGCTCGGTGCTGGCGGCCTGGGGGGGGAGCGTGGCCGAGCTGGGCACGGCCGATCTTTCCGCGCTCGACAGCCCGCCCGCGCAGGCCCTGATGCTGTTGCTGGCCCGGTATCCGGAGATGCTGACGGCGGCGGCGCAGGACTTCGCGCCGCACGACATGACCTTCTACCTGCGCGAACTGGCTTCCAGCTACCACAGCTACTACGACGCCGAGCGCATTCTCGTCGACGACGAGGCCGTGAAGCGGGCGCGACTGGCGCTGGTCGCCGCCACGGCCCAGGTGTTGCACAATGGGTTGAAGGTGCTGGGTGTGTCGGCACCGCAGAAGATGTGAGGGACAGGATGCAACGGCAACAGCGCGGTGGAACGTTTCTGGGCTTTGTGGTCGGCGTGGTGGTCGGTTTGGGCATGGCCCTGGCCGTGGCCGTGTACGTGACGCGGGTGCCCGTGCCTTTTCTCGACCGGAACATGACGCGCACGCCCGGGCAGGACGCCAGCGAGCAGCAGAAAAATCGGGACTGGGACCCCAATGCTCCCCTGGCGGGCAAGAACGCGGGCCGACCGGCCGCTGCCAGCGCGGCGG
>JAEWVY010000324.1 GCA_023396625.1 Pseudomonadota bacterium
GCCGTGGTGCCGGAATCCGCGCCGCGGCCCGTCGCGGGCGGGGACGGAGCGGGCCTCCCTGGTGCGGAGCCGGTCGTCGATGCGCCGGCGACGGGGGCTGTCGCCGCGACGGAGCCGCCCGTGGATGCCGGCGCGCCTGTTCCGGGGGCCCCCGCCGCACCTGTGCCCCCGGCCGACGCCGCCACGGCCACTGCGCCGGAGGCTGCGGGCGCGGTGCCGCCTGCCGGGGTGACCCTGAGTGCCCGGGTGGCGCCGCCGGTGCGTTTGCGCTACGACGTGGCGGGACAGGTCCGGCGTCTGTCCTACAGCGCGGGCGCCGAACTCCTGTGGCGCCACGACGGCCATCACTACGACGCCCGGCTCGAGGTCAGCGCCTTTCTGGTCGGTTCGCGCACGCAGACCAGTGCCGGGGACCTCACGCCCGAGGGCTTGGCGCCGCGCCGCTTTTCCGACAAGGCGCGCAGCGAGGTGGCGGCTCACTTCGACTGGACGACCCGGCGTGTCAGTTTCAGCGCCAATACGCCGGCGCAGCCCCTGCTGCCCGGCGCGCAGGACCGGCTGACCTGGCCTTGCAGCTGGGCGCCCTGCTGGCGGCCGAGCCGGCGCGCCTGCCACCGGGAGACAGCCTGACGCTGCAGATCGTCGGCCCGCGCGACGCCGAGCCCTGGGTGATCACGGCGGATCCCGAGGAGCGGCTCGTCCTGCCGTTCGGGGAGGTCATGACCCGCAAGTTCGTCCGCGCGCCGCGCCGCGAGCACGACGCGCGCCTGGAGCTGTGGCTGGCCCCGGCGCTGGATTTTCTGCCGGTGCGCGTCCGGCTGACCCAGAGCAATGGCGATTTCGTGGAGCAGCTCCTGCGGGCGCGGGAACCCGTCGACGCATCGCCCGCGTCCCAGGCGCTCCCGACGGAAAACGCGAATTGAGGGGACACCCTGTCGGCCTTGAAATGGGCATGGTCGTTGCTATATGCAGGCTGAAAGTAAAGGAGAATGACCTCATGAATTTGCTCTACGACTCGGACAGCTTTGCCGTGATGCACCTCCTGGCCAACGCGGATGCCGCCGAGGCCGCGCCGCCGGGCACGCCGGTGCTGGCGCGCCATGGCTTCGAGATCGTCGACAAACGCCACGGTAAGGAGGTGTATCTCGACGGTTCCTGGGCCGAGTTGTTCCAGCAGCAGATCAACGCCTGGCAGGCCCAGACGCCCACCCAGGAAGAAGTCGAGGACACGCTGGACCGGTATACCGGGTTGGCGCAGCACCCCGTCGTTGTGCACTGACAGGCTGAGGGGCGCCCGCATGGGTGTGGCGTTCAGCGTGGCTTCAGCCAGGCGGGATAAGCTAACCCGATTTTCCGGGAGGGTCGACTGAATGAAGCGGTTCGATTGGCTGCGTCGCGCGTTGATTTCCATGGTGCTGGGTCTGGCGGGCGGCCAAGCCATGTCCGAGCCCGGCGTGGCGCCGCGCCAGATCCTGATCGGCCAGTCGATCAGTCTCCAGGGCGGTCGCAACGACTATGGTCAGGCGGTCCAGGACGGTGTGTCCGCGCTGATCCAGGAGGTCAACGCCCAGGGTGGCGTGCATGGACGGCAGGTCGTGCTCAGGACGCTCGATGACGACAACCAGGCCGCGCTGGCCGAAGCCCACGCGCGGACCCTGATCGACAAGGACAAGGTCTTCGTTTTGTTCGGCTCGATCGAGGGTGGGCCCTCCACCGCCGTGATGCGGGTGGCGGTGGAGAGCAAGCTGCCCTTCTTCGGCCCCATGGCCGGTTCCCCCACGCTGCGCCGGCCCCATCAGCCCCTGGTCTTCCCGGTCCGCGCCGAACACCGCGAGGAGTTCCGCGCCCTGCTCGGGTATGCCAAAAAAACCGGCGTGACCCGCGTGGCCTTCGTGCGTTCGGATTCCGAAACCGGTCGGCAGCATCTGGAGAACATGAAACTCCTTTGCGCCGAACTGGGTATGGAACTGGTGGCCGACCTGTCGTTTCCCGCGGACGTCCCGGATGCCCAGATCACGGCCATGGCGCGCCGGATCGGTGCGGCGCAGGCGCAGGTGGTGATCAACCACGGCAGCGCCGGCATGTACGAGCGGCTCATTCGCCAGGCCCGGGCGCAGGGTGTGCGGGCGAGTTTCAGCGGGGTGAATTCGGGATCGGCCCAGCTGGCCAGCCATCTGGGCGAGCTGGCGCAGGGCATGGTGTTTTCCCAGGTGGTGCCCAGCCCATGGGAGCGCAAGACGGCCATCACCCGGGAGTACCAGGAGGTCTTCGGGCGGCACAAGCCGGGCAAGGCCTTCTCCTATGGCAGCCTTGAAGGCTATGTGACGGCCAAGGCGCTGGTGGCCGCGCTGCGGCTCGCCGGGCCGGAACCCACGCGCGAGAGCTTCGTGCGCGGACTCCATACCGCGGGAAGCCTCGACCTCAACGGCATGGGAGCCCGCTACCAGCCGGGCGACCATGCCGGGCTGTCCCTGGTCGACCTGTCCATCGTGACGCGCGAGGGAAAATTCCGGCATTGAGGGCGATGGGCCCGTGGGCGAGGCAGGAATACTATCTTTATGATAGTTAACTATCATTGATTGGCGCTGGATAATGGCAAAAAATGCCATTGAAATCATCGCCGGTGCCACGGCGCGGTCGCGCGCCGAAAGCCGGGCTGACGCCTGCGACAATTGGCCCCATGCATCACGCCTACATCCTGACCCTGTCTTGCCCGGACCGTCCGGGCATTGTCCATGCTGTCTCGGGCTTTCTGCTCGAGCGTGGCGGCAACATCGAGGAAGCCGCGCAGTACAACGACCCCGATACCGGCCTGTTCTTCATGCGCGTACGGTTCGCCTGCGACCAGGTCACGCACGAGGACCTGCGCCTGCAGCTGAAGTTCTTCGCCGAGCCGTTCGAGATGCGCTGGAGCCTGCACTCGACCCGCGAGCCGATGCGCACCGTCATCATGGTGAGCAAGGAAGGGCATTGCCTCAACGACCTGCTGTTCCGCTGGAAAAGCGGGCTGCTGCCGCTGGACATCCGCGCCATCGTCAGCAACCACCGCGACTTCTACCAGCTCGCGGCCAGCTACAACGTGCCATTCCACCATGTGCCGGTGACGGCGGCGACCAAGGCGCAGGCCGAGGCGCGGCAGTTCGAGATCATCGCGGCCGACGACGCGGAGCTGGTGGTCCTGGCGCGCTACATGCAGGTCCTGTCGGACGACCTGTGCCGCAAGCTCGCGGGCCGGGCGATCAACATCCACCACAGTTTCCTGCCGAGCTTCAAGGGCGCCCGCCCCTACTACCAGGCGCATGACCGGGGGGTGAAACTCATCGGGGCCACCGCCCACTACGTGACGGCGGACCTCGACGAGGGGCCGATCATCGAGCAGGACGTGGCCCGCGTCGACCACAGCAAGACCGTCGAGGACCTGACGGCGCAGGGGCGCGACACGGAAAGCCAGGTCCTGGCGCGCGCCGTGAAATGGCACAGCGAGCACCGCGTGCTGCTCAACGGGCACAAGACGGTCATTTTCCGATAGTGGCCGTGCGCAGCGCCGACCCGTTCGACCGCCCCGTCGCCGGGGGGCACCCACGGATTCCGCCGATCCAGTGCCTGCTGACCTTCGAGGCGCTGGCGCGCCTGCGCAGCGTCACCCAGGCTGCCGAGGAACTGTGCGTGACGCCCAGCGCGGTCAGCCACCGGGTGCGCCAGCTGGAGCAGATCCTGGGCACCAAGCTCTTTGGCCGCGCCGATTTCTCGCTGACCACCGAGGGCAGCGAATACCTGGCCCATGTCCGGGAAGGCCTGGCCGTGCTGCAGAAATTTCCTGGCACGGCCAGCGCGCCGGGCAAGCGCAAGCTGCGGCTCGCGGTCACGCCCACTTTCGCGCGCTCGATCCTGATGCCGCGATTGCGCCAGTTCATGGAGGCGTATCCCGAGATCGACCTGACGCTGCAGGTCAGCATTCCGCTGCTCGACGTGGTGGCCGAGGATGCCGACCTGACGATCCGCTTCGGGACGGGCCGCTACGCCGACGTGGAACACGTGTGCCTGATGAAAGACGAGGTGACGCCGCTGGCTTCGCCCGCGTGGATCCGTGAGAACGGCCCGTTCGATTCCCCCGAGGATCTGCGCGCCGCCGCGCTGCTGCGCAGCCCTCTGGAGCCCTGGCGCACCTGGTTTGCCGCGCACGAGCTCGACTGGCCCGAACCGGTGGAGGGCTCGTCATTCAACGACATCGGGCTGATGTGCGACGCCGCCGCGCAGGGCCTGGGCGTGGGCCTGGTGCGGCTCAAGCTCGGCGCGCCGTGGATCGAGAACGGATCGCTCGAGCGCCTGTTCGCCCGCAGCGTGCCCAGCCCGCACGCGCATTACCTGTGCTGGCGCACGGGCGCGATGGACCGCTGGGAGTGCGCGGCTTTCGCCGAATGGCTGCGCAAGAGCGTGGCCTGAGCCCCCGGGACGGCCCGGCGACGGCCGCGCGATTCACACATCCTGCAAGAAACTTCACCACGGGCCGTGCGCCCTCGCGTAGAGTGCGGGACATGAGCCATTCCGATCCTGACACCCGCCTCGGACCGGCGCAGCGCGCCCAGCGCCAGCAGGCTGTGGTCGCCGCGCTGCGGGCCGTTCTGCCTGCGCATGCCGTGCTGTCCACGCCCGAAGACACCATCCCTTACGAGTGCGACGGGCTCACGGCCTACCGCGAGCGCCCGTTGGCCGTCGCCTTGCCGGAAACCGACGATCAGGTCGGGGCGGTGCTGAAGGCCTGCCACGCGCTGGACGTGCCCGTGGTGGCGCGCGGCGCGGGCACCGGCCTTTCGGGCGGGGCCATGCCGCATGCGTTGGGCGTGACCTTGAGCCTGGCCCGGTTCAATCGCATCCTGAAGCTGGACCCGGTCAGTCGCACCGCCGTGGTGCAGGCGGGTGTGCGCAACCTGGCCATCAGCGAGGCGGCCGCGCCACACGGCCTGTATTACGCGCCCGACCCGTCCAGCCAGATCGCCTGCACCATCGGTGGCAACGTGGCCGAGAATTCGGGCGGCGTGCACTGCCTGAAGTACGGCTTGACGGTGCACAACGTGCTGAAGGTCAAGGGGTTCACCATCGAAGGGGAGCCCGTCGAGTTCGGCGGCGACGCGCTCGATGCCCCAGGCTACGACCTGCTGGCCCTGGTCATCGGCAGCGAGGGCATGCTGGCCGTCACCACGGAGGTGACCGTGCGGCTGATTCCCCGCCCCCAGCTGGCGCGCTGCATCATGGCCAGCTTTGACGACGTGCGCAAGGCCGGCAGTGCGGTGGCCGCCGTCATCGCCGCCGGCATCATCCCCGCCGGGCTGGAGATGATGGACAAGCCCATGACCGCGGCGGTGGAGGACTTCGTGCACGCCGGCTACGACCTTGCGGCCTCCGCCATCCTGCTGTGCGAATCCGACGGCACGCCGGAGGAGGTGGAGGAAGAGATCGGCCGCATGAGCGCGGTGCTGCGCGCGGCGGGCGCCACCGCCATCGCCGTGAGCCGCGACGAAGCCGAGCGCCTGAAGTTCTGGAGCGGGCGCAAGAACGCCTTCCCCGCGTCCGGGCGCATCAGCCCCGACTACATGTGCATGGACTCGACCATCCCGCGCCAGCGCCTGGCCGACATCCTGCTCGCCATCGCGGAGATGGAGAAGAAATACGCGCTGCGCTGCGCCAACGTGTTCCACGCCGGCGACGGCAACCTGCACCCGCTGATCCTGTTCGACGCCAACGACCCCGACCAGCTGCACCGCGCCGAGCTCTTCGGTGCCGACATTCTGGAAACCAGCGTGGCCATGGGTGGCACCGTCACCGGCGAGCACGGCGTGGGCGTGGAAAAGCTCAACTCCATGTGCGTGCAGTTCAGTGCCGAGGAAAACGCGCAGATGGCCGGCGTCAAGCGCGCGTTCGATCCCAAGGGGCTGCTCAACCCCGGCAAGGTGATTCCCACGCTGCACCGCTGCGCCGAGTACGGCAAGATGGTGGTGCGCGGCGGCAAGCTGCCGCACCCGGAGTTGCCGAGGTTTTAGGGTCTGTTTGCGCGCAAGAAATGAGATGAGTGTGAACAGGCCCTGGAGGAATTTCGAGGTGTACCCATGACCCTGATCGCCAAAGGCGGCTTCACCGTTTCCCTCCAGCCCCAATCCCTTTCCGACGTGGCGTCCGGCAGCGGGCTGGGGCGGATGTCCATTGACAAGCACTTCTCGGGGGATCTCGTGGGCACCAGCACGGGCGAAATGCTCGCCGCCGGGTCCGCCGTCAAGGGCTCGGCCGGCTACGTGGCCATGGAACGCGTCACCGGCACCCTCGGCGCGCGTTCGGGCAGCTTCGTGCTCCAGCACACCGGCACGATGAACCGCGGCGTCCCCACCCTGCGCGTCACCGTGGTCCCGGACTCCGGTACCGATGGCCTCCAGGGACTGTCAGGCTCGCTCACGATCGACATCGTGGAGGGCAAGCATCTGTACACCTTCGACTACTCGCTGCCGGATTGATCGTCGCCCGCTGCATTGAAAAGGGCATTGCGCTACGGCAAGATGCCGGCCCGCGGCGGGCGGCTCAAGCACCCGGAGCTGGAGCGGTTTTGACGCTCGCGGGCTCAGGCCGGGGCCTGCTTGCCCGCCAGATAGTCGGCTTTGCCCAGACCGACGCCGTTGTGGCGCAGGATGGCGTAGGCGGTGGTGACGTGGAAATAGAGGTTGGGCGTGGCCCAGTGTTTCAGGTAGGCCTCGCCCTTCATGGTCCGCGTGCTGTCGCGGCCCACCGGGAAGGTGATGTCCTTGTCCCGGGTGCCGTCGAATCGCGCGGGTTCCACGGTGTCGAGGAAGTCCAGGGTCTTGCGGATCCGGGCCTTGAGTTCGGGCAGCGTGGTTTCCGTGTCGTCGAACTTGGGCGCGTCCATGCCCGTGAGGCGGGTCACGCAGAGCTTGGCGGCGTCGCAGGCGATCAGCACCTGGCGCAGGAACGGCAGCATGTCCGGCGCGAGCCGGCTTTGCAGCAGCACGGTGGGGTCGTAGTTGCGGGCCTGCGCGTCGGCCAGCGCCTTGTCGAGAAAATGGTCGAGATTGCCCAGCATGGTCTTGAACACCGGGACGCTGGCGGAATACATGGAAAGGCTCAAGGAATCCTCCTGTGGGAAAAACCCCGCGAACGGGGGGTGAAGGCCGGGGTCAGGCGGCCACGGCGGCCTTGTCGGATTGGCCGATGCCCAGCCGGTCGAGCGCGGCTGCCAGATGGCCCACCGTGCGGTCCACGTGGTGCCACTTCTCCAGGCCGAACAGGCCGACGCGGAAGCTCATGAAATCGGCGGGTTCGTCGCATTGCAGCGGCACGCCGGCGGCGGTCTGCAAGCCCTCGGCGAGGAATTTGCGGCTGGACTGGATGTCGGGGTCCTCGGTGTAGCTCACCACCACGCCCGGTGCCTGGAAGCCCTCGGCCGCGACGCTGGGGATGCCGCGGCTTTCGAACAGCGCGCGCACCTTGCGGCCGAGCTCGATCTGCTCGGCGCGCACCTTCTCGAAGCCGTAGGCCTGTGTTTCCTTCATGACCTCGCGCAGCCGCGTGAGCGCGTCGGTGGGCATGGTCGCGTGATAGGCGTGACCGCCGCTTTCGTACGTTTCCATGATCTGCAGCCATTTCTTCAGGTCGCAGGCGAAGCTGGAACTGGTCGTGCCGTCGATGGCCGCGCGGGCGCGTTCGCCGAGCATCACCATGGCGCAGCACGGCGAGCTGCTCCAGCCCTTTTGCGGCGCGGAAATCAGCACGTCCACGCCAGTGGCCTGCATGTCCACCCACATGGCGCCCGAGGCGATGCAGTCGAGCACGAACAGGCCGCCGACCTCATGCACCGCATCGGCCACGGCGCGCAGATAGTCGTCCGGCAGGATCATGCCGCTGGCGGTTTCCACGTGCGGGGCAAACACCACCTCGGGCCGCTTCTCGCGGATGGCCGCCACCACTTCGGCGATGGGCGCGGGCACCCAAGGGGCCTGCTTCCCTGTGCCGATGCGGCGTGCCTTGAGCACCGTGGATTCGGCCGGGATGCGGCCCATGTCGAAAATCTGCGTCCAGCGGTAGCTGAACCAGCCGTTGCGGATGACCAGCACCTTTTTGCCGCCGGCGAACTGGCGCGCCACGGCTTCCATGCCGAAGGTGCCGCTGCCGGGCACCAGCACGGCCGAGCGGGCGCGGTAGACCGTCTTCAGGATGCTGGAAATGTCCCTCATCACGCCCTGGAAACTCCTGGACATGTGGTTGAGCGCGCGGTCGGTGTAGACCACGGAGAATTCGAGCAGACCCTCGGGATCCACATGAGGCAGCAGGCCGGGCATGGCAGTCTCCTTGTTCGGTGGGGATGGCCGCCTGCCGGGGTTGGCCGCGCCATCGGGTCGGTCAGCTTAGCACGCACGCGGAAAACCCGCCGGCACGTGGGCACCGGAGAACGGGCGTCAGGGGGCGGTTCAGGCGGAGTGCTCGAGCAGGGCGCGAAAGCGCGTGATCAGCGGCGAGAGGTTGTCCCGGCGCCAGACCAGGCTGACCGGGACGCGAAGGTCCAGGTCGGGCACCGGCAGCAGGCGCACGCCCGCAGGCAGGTGGTGCGCGGCGC
>JAEWVY010000387.1 GCA_023396625.1 Pseudomonadota bacterium
CGTCAGGGCGGGGTGAGCACGGTGGGCAGGGCCTGCGGGGCCATCCGCGGATAGTCGCGGCTGAAGTGCAGGCCCCGGCTCTCGTGCCGGGCCTGGGCGGACTTCACGATCAATTCGGCGACGGTCACCAGATTGCGCAATTCCAGCAAGTCGCGCGTGACGTGGAACGCGCTGTAGAACTCCTGAATTTCCCGCTGCAGCAGCGCGATGCGATGTGCTGCCCGGTCCAGCCGCTTGTTGGTGCGCACAATGCCCACGTAGTCCCACATGAAGCGGCGCAGTTCGTCCCAGTTGTGGGAGATCACCACCTGTTCGTCGGCGTCGGTGACGCGGCTGTCGTCCCACGGGGGCATTGACGGGGGCGTGGACGGCGTGTCGCCGCGGATCGATTGCGCGGCGGCTCGGGCGAAGACCAGGCATTCGAGCAGCGAATTGCTGGCCAGCCGGTTCGCGCCGTGCAAGCCCGTGCAGGTGGTCTCGCCAACCGCGTGCAGCCCGGGCAGGTCGGTGCGGCCCTGCAGATCGGTCAACAGGCCGCCGCAGGTGTAGTGCGCCGCGGGGACCACGGGAATGGGTTGCGAGGTGATGTCGATCCCCAGCGCCAGGCAGCGTGCGTGGATGTTCGGAAAGTGTTGGCGGACAAAGTCGGCGGGCTGGTGAGAGATGTCCAGGTGGACGCAGTCCAGGCCGTGTTTCTTCATTTCGAAATCGATCGCCCGCGCGACCACGTCGCGCGGCGCCAGTTCGGCGCGGGCGTCGTGCCCCGGCATGAATCGTGTGCCGTCCGGCAGCAGCAGCCGGCCACCTTCGCCGCGCACGGCTTCGGAGATCAGGAACGACTTGGCGTGCGGATGGTATAGGCAGGTGGGGTGAAACTGGATGAATTCCATGTTTCCGACACGGCATCCGGCGCGCCAGCCTGCGGCGATGCCGTCGCCCGTGGCGGTGTCCGGGTTGGTCGTGTACAGGTAGACCTTGCCGGCGCCACCGGTGGCCAGCAGAGTGTGCGGCGCACGAAAGGTGCGCACCGTGCCGGTGGATTCGTCCAGGGCGTACAGACCCCAGCACCGGTTGTCGCTTCGGCCCAGCTTGTGTCCGGTGATCAGGTCCACCAGCATGTGCTGCTCGAACACGGTGATGCCGGCTGTGCCGCGCACCTGCCTGATCAGGGTGTCCTGCACGGCGGCGCCGGTGGCGTCGGTGGCATGCACGATGCGGCGTTGGCTGTGGCCGCCTTCTCGCGTGAGGTGCAACTGCCCGCCTTCGGTGCTGAAGGGCACGCCCAGTTGCCGCAGCCAGGCGATGTTTTCAGGTGCGTGCTCGACGACGAAGCGCGTGGCATCGAGGTCGCACAGCCCGGCGCCCGCCACCAGCGTGTCCTGGGTGTGCGCTTCGAAGCTGTCGTCCCGGGCGAGCACCGCGGCAATGCCGCCCTGGGCCAGGGCGCTGGCGCCGTCGACCAGCGCGCGCTTGGTGAGCACGGCCACGCGATGGGTCGGAGCCAGATGCAGCGCGGCGCTCAGCCCGGCCAGGCCGCTGCCGACGATGAGGACGTCGAAATTCAGGGGATTCCGGGGCATGGCGAGTTATTTTGGGGGGAGCGGGTCGTTGCCGGAGTCCGTCAGGCGGGCGTGTAGGCCAGGCGGACCCAGATGGGCGCGAAAGCTTCGGCCTGGGTGATTTCGATCAACGATTCCTTGGCCAGTTCGAGCAGGGCAATGAACGTCACCACCAGCACTGGTGCGCCCCTGGCGGGGTCGAACAGGGCGGCGAATTCGACGAAACGCTGGCCCTGGAGCCGGCGCAACACCTGGCTCATGTGCTCGCGCACGCTCAACTCTTCGCGGCTGATGTGGTGCCGCTGCACGAGGCTGGCGCGCTGCAGGATCTCGCGCCAGGCCGCCTGCAGGTCGGCCATGCACACGTCGGGAAGGCGCGGCTGGATCGCCTGTTCGATGTAGACCTGCGCTCGGATGAAATCGCGGCCCGCTTGCGGCACGGCGTTCAGGCGCGCGGCGGCCAGCTTGATCTGCTCGTACTCCAGCAGCCGGCGCACCAGTTCGGCGCGAGGGTCCTCGGGTTCGTGGCCCTCGGCCGCCTTGCGCGGTGGCAGCAGCATGCGCGACTTGATTTCGATCAACATCGCGGCCATGAGGAGATATTCGGCAGCCAGTTCCAGATTGCGGCCGCGGATTTCATCGACATAGCTCAGATACTGGCGCGTGAGCGCCGCCATGGGGATGTCGAGAATGTTGAAATTCTGCTTGCGGATCAGGTACAGCAGCAGGTCCAGTGGCCCCTCGAAGGCCTCCAGGAACACCTCCAGCGCGTCCGGCGGGATGTAGAGGTCGGTGGGCAGCGCGAACAGGGGTTCCCCGTACAACCGCGCCACAGCCACGTGATCCACCACCTCGGGCATGTCGGCCGCTGGCGTCGCGATGCCGGATTCCGCAGCCACAGGGGTGGGCATGGCCATGTGTTTGCTATGTTATATATAGCTAAATAAGCTTAGCTGACGCTGGATAGTGGCAAAAAACTTACCATCAACCGCGAGTCTGGTAGACATAGGCCTGCTGGCGTACGCGGGCCGCATCGAACTCGCGCTGGGCATCCCGGTCCACGGGGCGGTCCCACAGCAGCGCCCGGCCAGCGCGCTGCTCGGCATCCAGTTGCGGCTGGCTTGTCTTGAGCTCGTCGATGAACTGTGTGGCTTCGGAGGTGTAGTGGGGGCGGCGGAAGAAGTTGGCGAGCGACATAGACTATGGTGCGGTGAGGAGACGAGCCCGGAGCCCGAACGGAGGGGCCGGGCCATTTTACCGGGGGAAACATGCTGAAGAAGCTGCTGGTTGTGGCCGTTTTGGTGGTGTTGGGAGGGTGTGATGCCCAGCGCATCAGCGAACTGGAGGAGGGCGTGGCGACCGAATCCGATGTGCGGGTCCGGTTTGGCGAACCGGAAGCGATCTGGGAGGGGGACGGCGGCGCGCGCGTTCTCGAATACAACCGCCAGCCCGCCGGCCTGCAGAATTACATGATCACCATCGGGGCCGATGGCCGCATGAGTGCCTTGCGCCAGGTGCTCACGCCCGCGAATTTTTCACGCGTCCAGCCAGGCATGACGATGGCGCAGGTGCGGCGGATGCTGGGCAAGCCGGCCCGGGTGGCTCCGTATCCCCGCCAGCGCGAGACGCACCATGAATGGCGCTATCTGGAGCCGCCCAATACCGTGATGGTGTTTGCCGCCGTCTTCGGCCCGGAAGATCGTGTGCTGCGCACCGACATCCGAACCGACCCGGATGCCGGCGTGCACGGTGGAGGACGTTGAACCTTCCGGCGGACATTGACAAAAATCCGGCCAGGCTTGCCTCGAGGGGGTAAGATGGAAATCAGGTCTGACATGTGCCATTTCATTCCATGCATCGATTGACCCTGCCTGCTGCCTGGGTTCATCTCGACTGGGTGCTTCTGGTCGTGGCGGCCTGGCTGCTGGTGGGCGTGCTGGGCGTGGTGGCGTTGCGCCGTTTCCGGTTCGTGGCCGTCGTGCTGTTTCCGGCAGGCGCCTTTTTTTCGGTGCTGCTGGTGGCGGTTGCGCTCAGTGCCGCATTCTCGGGTCCCGAGGTGGCGGTCCTGCCGCTGGGGCTGCCCCAACTGCCGTTTCACCTCCGTCTGGATGCTCTGTCTGCGTTTTTCCTGATGCTGATCGGCGGCGTGTCGGCCGGCGTGTCGGCGTTCGCCGCGGGCTATTTCCGCAAGGGGGAAGGGACGCCTCCTGGACTCATCTGTTTGGAATACCACGTCTTTCTGGCCAGCATCGCCATGGTCGTCGTGGCCGACGATGCCTATGTCTTCATGGTGGTCTGGGAGACCATGGCGTTTTCGTCATTTTTTCTGGTGATGGCCAATCACCGCATTCCGGAGATTCGTCGCGCCGGGTACCTCTACATGCTGGTGGCGCACATTGGTGCTCTGGGTATTCTGTTGTGTTTCGGTGTCCTGCAGGCCAATACCGGAGACTACACGTTTGCCAACATGCGGGCGCAGCAACTGTCGCCCTTCTGGGCGTCCACGGCGTTCGTGCTGGCAGTGTTCGGCTTCGGGGCCAAGGCGGGCCTTCTGCCTCTGCACGCCTGGCTGCCCGAGGCGCACCCGGCGGCGCCTTCGCCGTTTTCAGCGCTGATGAGTGGCGTGATGCTGAAGATCGCGCTCTACGGCATTCTCAGGGTGGCGTTCGACCTGCTGCAGACGAAAATCTGGTGGTGGGGCGTGTTGTTGATGGGCTTCGGGCTCGTCACGGCCTTGTTCGGCGTGGTGTTTTCAACGGTCCAGATCGAGATGAAGCGCCTGCTGGCCTATTCGTCGATCGAAAATATCGGTCTGATCACCGCCGGTTTTGGTCTGTCGCTGCTTTTTTCGGCGTACGGCATGCATGCGTTGTCCGCGCTGGCGCTGACGGCGGCCCTTTATCACACGGTCAGCCACGCCTTCTTCAAGAGCCTGCTGTTCTGCAGCACCGGGGCCGTGATGCACGCCACCGGAGAACGCAGCCTGGGCAAGCTGGGGGGCTTGATGCGCACCATGCCCTGGGTGGCGTGGCCGACGCTGGTCGGCGTGCTGGCTTGCGCGGGCATGCCGCCGTTTGGCGGGTTCGTCGCCGAATGGCTGCTGCTGCAGAGCTTTCTGTTCACGACTGGATTGCCCAATTCGTTTCTGGACATGCTGGTGCCGGTGATGGCGGCGCTGATCGCCCTGATCGCAGCGTTGTCGGGATATACCATGGTCAAGTACTTTGGCGTGATTTTCCTCGGGCGTCCCCGCGAGGAGAAGCTGTCCGCCGCGCACGACGCGGGAGGCTGGGAGCGCCTGGGTATGGTCTGGCTGGTGGCCGGCTGTGCGGTGCTCGGGTTGTTCCCGGGTCAAGTGATTGGCTTGATCGATCCTGTGACGCAGCGGCTGGTTCATGCGGGCCTGGCGCAAACCGTGGCCGAGCATGGCTGGCTTCTGGTGCCCGTCAGCATGGAGCGTGCGAGTTATTCGCCGGTCATCTTCCTTCTGGGCGTGCTGGGCAGTTTCGGCTGCACCTATGTCCTGGTCCGCAAGTTCTATCACGGACGGATGCGCCGGGTGGCGCCCTGGGATTGCGGCTACCCGTGGCAAACGGCCCGGATGCAGGACACGGCGGAAGGTTTCGGACAGCCGATTCGGCAGATCTTCGAACCTTTTTTCCGCATGAGCCGACAATTGCCCAAGGCCACGGATGAAAAGCCGAGTTACTGGGTGACGGTGGAAGACCCCTTGTGGCACGCCCTGTATCTGCCGTTGGCGCGACTGGTGGAGTGGGTGTCGCGGATGGTCGGGTTGCTGCAGCAGGGGCGTATTGCCGTGTACCTGATGTACAGCTTCGTGACCCTGGTCGTGGTGCTGCTGGCGGTGAAGCGATGAGCGCGTTGGGCATCTTCTCGCAGTTGCTGGCCCTGGTTGTGGCGCTGCTTCTCGCGCCGTTGCTCACGGGCTGGGTCAACCAGTGGCGGGCCTGGCTGCAAAACAAGTCGGCTCCGGGGCTGCTGCAGCCTTATCGGGTGCTGCACAAGCTGTTCCACAAGGACCTGGTGATGGCCGAGCATGCGTCGCCGCTGTATCGTGTCGCGCCCTATATGATTTTCAGCTGTGTGCTGTTGGCCAGCGCCATCGTGCCGACCCTGTCGACCGATCTTCCGCTGTCGCCCGCGGCGGATGCGATTGCGCTGGTCGGGCTTTTCGCGCTGGCGCGGGTGTTCATCTCGCTGGCGGCGATGGATGTCGGCACAGCGTTCGGCAGCTTGGGGGCGCGGCGCGAGATGCTGGTGGGTTTTCTGGCGGAGCCGGCCTTGCTGATGGTGCTGTTCTGCGCTTCGATGATCAGCCGCACGACGTCGCTCACCTCCATCGTGGAAACACTGGCGCACCGTGAACTGGCCATTTACCCGAGCCTGCTGCTGGCGGGGGTGGCTTTCACCATGGTGTCGCTGGCTGAGAATGCTCGTGTGCCGGTGGACAATCCGGACACGCACCTGGAGCTGACCATGGTGCACGAGGCGCTGATTCTCGAATATTCGGCCAGGCATCTGGCCCTGCTCGAGTGGGCCGCGAGCCTGAAGCTGTTCGCGTATTCCTGCGTGGGCCTGGCGTTGTTCTTTCCCTGGGGCATGGCGGAAGCCGACGCACCCCTGGCCCTTTTGCTCGCGGTGCCCGCTCTGGTGTTCAAGCTGGCTGTGGGGGGCATGCTGCTCGCGATGATCGAGACCGCCAGCGCGAAGATGCGTATCTTTCGCGTGCCAGAATTCCTCGGAACGGCTTTTTTGCTGGCGGTGATCGGACTGCTGGTCAATGTGCTGCTGGAGGTGAAATGATCAAGCACGTGCCCCAGCTCATCAATCTTTTCGCGACACTGATCCTGCTGCTTTCCTTTGCCATGATCTCGCAGCGACGGATCGTGTCCTTGATCAACCTGTTCGCGGTTCAAGGTGCGGCGCTGGTGGCGGCTTCGTTCCTGCTGGGTTATGTGACGCGGCAACCGGATCTGTACGTGTCGGGGGGGTTGACCTTGGTGCTCAAGGTGATCTTCATCCCGTGGATGCTGTACCGGATCATTCGCAAGCTCGATGTACGCTGGGACGTGGAGTCGTTGCTGAACGTGCCCACCACCATGCTGGTGGGAATTGGCCTGGTGATCTTTTCCTTCAGCCTGGCGCTGCCGGTTTCCAGACTGTCGGATTCCATTGCCGGGGGCTCACTGGGCATTGCGCTGGCGTGCGTGCTGCTGTCGTTCATGATGATGATCACGCGGTCCAAGGCTGTGCCGCAGGTCATCGGTTTCCTGTCGATGGAAAACGGGCTGATCTTCGCGGCGACGACTGTGACCAATGGCATGCCGATGATCGTCGAGTTCGGCATTGCCCTGGATGTGCTGGTCGGTGTCCTCATCCTCGGCGTGTTCATGTTCCAGATTCGCGAGAAGTTCGACAGTCTGGACATTCATCACCTCGAAGCGCTCAGGGAAGATTGACAGTGAGCGCCCTGATCTTTGTCCTGTGCCTGCCGCTGCTTGGGGGCGGGGTGCTGGCGTTTACCGGTCATCGGGACTACGCACGCGACGTGAACGTGGCGTTCAGCCTGGGGACGTTTCTGGCTTCCTGCGTGTTGACCGCGCAAGTGATCGATCAAGGGCCGCAGCTGCTGTGGCACAAGCAGTTTTTCATCGATCCACTGAATGTCTTTCTGGTCACGCTGACCGCTTTTGTGAGCCTGACCACGGCGATCTTTTCTCGTCCCTACATGCGCATCGAGCAGGACCATGGCCGCATGACGCCACCGCGCATGCGCCTGTATCACAGCATGTACCAGCTTTTCAGTTTCACCATGCTGCTGGGGTTCACCACCAACAACCTGGGCATCATCTGGGTGGCGATGGAGGCGGCCACGCTAACCACGGTGTTGCTGGTCAGTGTCTATCGCACGGCGGCCAGTCTGGAGGCCGCGTGGAAATACTTCATCTTGTGTGGCGTAGGCATCGCGCAGGCACTGTTTGGCACGATTCTCCTGTACATGGCTGCCGACAAGGTGCTTGGACCGGAGGGGGCCACGCTGTTGTGGACGGACCTTGACGCCATCAAGTGGCAGCTCGATCCGGCCATCATGACGCTGGCCTTTGTCTTTCTGCTGATCGGCTACGGCACCAAGATCGGGCTGGTGCCGTTGCACAGTTGGCTGCCGGATGCGCACGCGGAAGGGCCGACGCCTGTGTCGGCGGTGCTGTCCGGGCTGTTGCTGAATGTGGCGATGTACGCGGTGCTGCGCTGCAAGGTGCTGGCGGACGGGGCGCTGGGGACACCGATGGCGGGACAGCTGATGATGGGGTTTGGCCTGCTTTCCGTGACGGTGGCCGCGTTCTTTCTCTCACGCCAAAAAGATGTGAAGCGCATGTTCTCGTATTCGTCGATCGAGCACATGGGCATGATCACTTTTTCCTTCGGCATGGGAGGTCCGGTGGCCAATTTCGCGGGACTGCTGCACATGACGGTGCACTCCCTCGTGAAGTCCGCCATCTTTTTTACCGTCGGCCATGCCACGCAGAAGGCCAAAACCCAGGTCATGAGCGAGATACGCGGCCTGATCAAGGTGAATCCGACCGTCGGCTGGGGGTTGATGCTCGGGGTGATGGCCATCCTGGGCATGCCTCCCTTTGGGGTGTTTGCCAGTGAGTTCCTGATCCTCACGACCGCAATGCGCGAGCAACCGTGGGCGGCACCGTTTCTCCTTTTGGCGTTGGGGGTGGCTTTCGCCTCCGTGCTGATTCGGGTTCTGCCCATGGTGTTCGGCGACACCGCGCTTAAGCCCCTGGCGCATCCACCGGCGCTTATCCCGGTGTTCGTGCACCTGGGCCTGGGCCTGGCGCTGGGTTTGTATATTCCCTCCTACTTGAACGATTGGTATGTTCAGGCGGCCCGGATGCTGGGAGGCTGAGGCGATGAATATTCCCGGCCTGGATGCCGAGCTGATGGCGTTGCCGTCCCCCCTGCCGATCTGGTGGGGCCAGGTATCGGCGCAGGAGTGGCATCGTGCGGCCACCGCGATC
>JAEWVY010000398.1 GCA_023396625.1 Pseudomonadota bacterium
ACCCTCGGCGGAGCCCGGCCGTGAGTCCGCCCGCGGACCATCGCCCGGTGGAGACGGGCTCCCGGTCGTCTCCGGGGGCCGCCGCGACGGGCAGCCGGCTGGAGGCCGTCCACCTGCGCAAGGCCTATGGCAAGCGTCAGGTGGTCAAGGATGTGTCGCTGACCGTGCTCGAAGGTGAGGTGGTGGGCCTGCTGGGCCCCAACGGCGCGGGAAAAACCACCTCGTTCTACATGATCGTGGGGCTGGTGCGGCCCGATGACGGCGAAATCAGCATCGACGGCCAGCGCATCGAGCACATGCCGATTCACCGGCGCGCGCGGCTGGGTTTGTCCTACCTGCCGCAGGAAACGTCGATTTTCCGCAAGCTCTCGGTGGCGGACAACGTGCGCGCCGTGTTGGAACTGCAGCGCGACGCCCAGGGCCGTCCGCTGACCAAAGAGGAGATCGAGCGACGGCTGACCGGGCTGCTTCAGGATCTGCGGGTCGACCACCTGAGCGATTCGCCTGCCCTGGCACTGTCCGGCGGCGAGCGGCGTCGCGTCGAGATCGCACGGGCGCTGGCGACGCAGCCGCGCTTCATCCTGCTCGATGAGCCTTTTGCCGGCATCGACCCGATCGCGGTGATCGAGATCCAGCGCATCATCGCCTTTCTCAAGTCCCGCGGCATCGGCGTGCTCATCACCGACCACAACGTCCGCGAAACCCTGGGCATCTGCGACCACGCCTTCATTCTCAGCGACGGCAGCCTGCTCGCGCAGGGCACGCCCGCCGAGATCGTCGCCAATGCCGAGGTGCGCCGCGTGTACCTCGGCGAACATTTCCGGATGTAGCCGCCATGCCCCCCGTGTTTCCGAACAGACGCGTCCGCGCCGCGGCCTCCCCTGCCCCGACGGGCCCGGAGACGCCGTGAAGCAGGGCCTGTCGCTACGTACCTCGCAGCACCTGGCGCTCACGCCGCAACTGCAGCAGTCGATCCGTCTGCTGCAGATGTCGACACTCGAGTTGAGCCAGGAGGTCGACCAGATGCTCGACGACAACCCCTTTCTCGAGCGGGTGGCCGACGAGGCCCCGCGGGAGGAGTTCGGCCTGCCGCAGGCCGACGTCCCCCCGGATCGGGAAGGCGGTGCGGGATCGGATACTATTGAATCAATAGCAAATAGCGACCATTCGACGCTGGATTCTGGCCAAAACGATGCCGAAATATCGGCGCCCGACAGCTGGGAGGGCGATGGTGCCGTCGAACTCGTGCCCGACGACAGTGAATGGGGCGGGGACGCACCGGCGCGCAAGAACAACCTCGCGGGGGACGAAGACGCCGCCGACGCCGGCGAACTGGCGCGCAGCCAGGAGTCGCTGCAGGCGCACCTGCACCGTCAGGCGCTGTCACTGCGGCTGACGCCGCTGGACCGGGCGGCGCTGGAGTTCCTCATCGAGTCGCTCAACGACGACGGCCTGCTCGAGGACTCGCTGTCGTCCCTGGCCATTGGCCTGGCGGGCAGCGACGACCTGGAGCGGCTCGACGAGCTCGTGCATCGCTTCACGGTGGCCCTGGGCCTGCTGCAGTCGCTCGAACCCGTCGGGGTGGGCGCGCGCAACCTGGCCGAATGCCTGAGCCTGCAGATCAAGGCCCGGCTGGCGGAAGACCCGGACGATGCCACGGCGGCCGTGGCACTCAAGATCTGCGCGCAACCGATGGAGCTGCTGGCGCGGCGCGACATCAGGCGCCTGGCGCCGCTGTGCGGGGAAAGCGAGGCGGCAGTGCGTGCCGCCGTGGCCCTGATCGGGCGGCTCGAGCCCCGGCCCGGCCGGCGCTTCGTCGACGTGGAGCGCCACATCATCGTGCCGGACGTGATCGTCACGGCCACCGGACGCGGTGCGCAGCAGGGCTACAGGGTGCGGCTCAATCCCGATGTGATGCCGCGCCTGAAGGTGCACGACATCTACGCCAGCGCCCTGCGCCAGCACAAGGGCGAGGGCAGCGCCGCGCTGCAGCAGCGGCTGCAGGAGGCGCGCTGGTTCATCAAGAACATCCAGCAACGCTTCGACACCATCCTGCGCGTCTCGCGCGCCATCGTCGAGCGGCAGAAAAGCTTCTTCGTGCACGGCGAGCTGGCGATGCGGCCGCTGGTGCTGCGCGAGATCGCCGACGAGCTGGGCCTGCACGAGTCCACCATCAGCCGCGTGACCACCGCCAAATACCTGGCCACGCCGCGCGGCACTTACGAACTCAAGTATTTCTTCGGCTCGGGCCTGGGCACCGAGACCGGGGGCAGCGCGTCGAGCACCGCCGTGCGCGCACTGATCCGCCAGTTCGTGGCGGCTGAAAACCCGGCCCGGCCGCTCAGCGACAGCCAGCTGGCCGACATGCTCAAGGAGCAGGGCATCGAATGCGCGCGGCGCACCGTGGCCAAGTACCGGGAGGCGCTGCGCATCGCGCCGGGGCCCTTGAGGAAGACGCTGTGAACCAGTTGCAGCTGTTCCTGCCCTGCGCGGCGGGCGTCGAAGACCTGCTCGCGGCCGAGGTGCACCGCCTCACCGGCCTGCAGGGGCAGGACCTGCTGGTCCGTCGTGGCGGGGTGATGGCGCGTGCCTCCTGGCGCGACGCGATGCGGCTGAACCTGCATGGCCGGCTGGCGCAGCGGGTGCTGGCGCAGCTTTCGCACACGATGTACCGCAATGAGAACGACCTCTACGAGGCTGCGGGCAACGTCGCCTGGGAAGTCTGGTTCACGACGAAGCAGACCTTCAAGATCGAGGTCACCGCGCAGCACAGCCCGCTGCACAGCCTGAACTTTGCCGCCCTGCGGATCAAGGACGCGGTGGCCGACCGCTTCCGCCGCCGGGGCGGGGCGCGCCCCGACGTCCAGACCCGCTGGCCCGACGTGCGCATCCACGCCCATCTGACCACCGATACCGCGACGCTCTACATCGACACCTCGGGCGAGCCGCTGTTCAAGCGGGGCTGGCGCGAGGACAAGGGCGACGCGCCGCTCAAGGAGACGCTGGCCGCCGCGATGATCGCCGCCAGCGGCTGGGACGCGCAGGCCGCCGCGGGCGTGCCCCTGTACGACCCCTGCTGCGGCAGCGGGACCATCGTCATCGAGGCCGCGCAGATCGCCTGCGGCATCGCGCCCGGGTCGCTGCGCGGCTTCGCGTTCGAGAAACTGCTGCCATTCCAGGCGCACGTCTGGCGGCAGCTCCGGGACGAGGCGCGGGCGGCCGTGCACGCGCCTACAGCGCCCGTGTTCGGCAGCGACGTGGCGCACCGCATGGTCGATTTTGCGCAGCGCAATGCAGAGCGGGCCGGCGTGGCGGGCGCGGTGCAGCTGCGCGGCGGCGACGCCCTGCAACGCATGCCGCCGGTGGCCCTGCAGCCGGGGCAGGCCGGCGTGATGCTGCTCAACCCGCCCTATGGCGAACGCATCGCCCCCGCGGGCGTGGCGCGTGCGCGGGAGACCGCGCAGACCGAGGACGGGGGCGATTTTTTCGTCCGACTGGCCAGCCACTGGAAGCGGCACTATGCGGGCTGGACCGCCTGGATGCTTACCCCGGACCTCAAGCTGCCGGGCAGGATGCGGCTGAAGGAGAGCCGCCGCGTGCCGATGTGGAATGGCCCCATCGAATGCCGGTTGTTCCGCTTCGACCTGGTCAGCGGCCCCGCGCGGGCGCAGCCCGCCCGCCGGGACGACACGGCCCATGACGGTCCAGCCGATCGTCCTTGACACCAATATCGTGCTCGACGCGTTCGTCTTTCGCGACGCGTCCACGGCCGCGCTGCGCGCGAAGCTGGACGACGGCCGGCTGCGCTGGATCGCCACCGACGCGATGCGCGACGAGCTCGCGCGCGTGCTCGGCTACCCGAAAATCGCACCGCGACTGGCGCACGGCGACGGCACGGCGGCGCAGGTGCTCGGCCGCTTCGACGCGCAGGCGTGCCGGGTGGCCAGCGCGGCCCGGGCGGCGCTGGCCTGCCGCGACGCGGACGATCAGAAGTTCATCGATCTGGCCGTCGCCCATGGCGCCCTGCTGCTCAGCAAGGACCGCGCCGTGCTCGCGCTCGCGCGGCGTCTGGCCAGACTGGGCATCTGGGCCGGCAGGACGCTGCCCTGACGGGGCCGGCCCCATGGACGGGTCACCCCGGGCCACGCGACTACACTGCAGGCTTTTGTCCGGACCGGTCCCTGGCTTCCACGATGGATCGGCGCCCCGCTTTGACCTGAAGGCCATGTCATGAACACCCTGGAAGTCCGCCCCGCGGACGACGCCGATGCCACCGGCCTGGGCGCCGACGAATTCGACGCGCTCGACGCCATTCTCGATGAGTTGCGGACACGCGACGACGAAACCCCGCAGTGGGAATTCTGCGAAGGGTTCATGGCCGCGCTGATCTGCTGCCGCCGTCCCATCCCGCCTGCGGACTACCTGCCGCTGCTGCTGGGGGGTGATCCGGAGGCCGCGGCGCCAGACGCGGGCACGGACCGTCCGGCCGAAGGGATCTTTGCCGACGCGGCCCAGGCCGCCCACTTTCTGGGCCTGTGGCAACGTCGCTGGCGCGAAGTGGAGGCCGCCCTCGACGCCGAGGTCGAGTCGCTCGATGACGACCGGGCCTATGCCCCCGAGGTGATGGACCTGCGTGGCATGGTGGCGGCGCTGCCCGAGGACGAGCGCGCGACGATGCAGGCGCAGATGGGCGGGGAGCGCATGCCGGCGTTTGCCCAGGTCTGGGCGATTGGCTTCATGTACGCGGTGGAGAACTGGCCCGAGGAGTGGCAGCCGCCGCGCGACCGGGAGGCGGCCAGCCTGATCGACGACAGCCTCGAGGCGATGGTCGCGCTGACCGAGGACGACAGCCAGCCGCCGACCCTGTCCGCCCTCGACGAGGACGGCCCGCCCAGCGTCAGCGAGGCGCGTCTGAACGACTATGCCGCGGCGATCTGGGCGGTGTACGACCTGCGCAAGGTGTGGCGCAGTATCGGCCCGCGCGTGGAAACCATCCGCCGCGCGCCGCAGCCCGGCCGCAACGACCCTTGTCCCTGTGGCAGCGGTCGGAAATACAAGAAGTGCCACGGGGCATGACCAGGCGCGCCGGGACTGGTGCCGGCAGGGCCCGGTCAGGGCCGGCTTCGGCTGGCCAGGAACTTCCGGAGGTTGGCGCCAGCCTGGCTGCGGACCTTCGCGTGGAGCATGGGCGTCCAGCCCAGCAGCACGCCGGGCGCGCCCAGTGCCTGGCGTGACCAGCGCCAGAAGTTGAAACGGTCGCGCTGCGTCGCGATCAGGCCGTCCGGCGTGAAGGTGAATTCCGCGTCGATGATGTTGTGCACCAGGCGGCCGGTGGCGCTGAAGCGGTAGTGCGCCTCCCAGTGGGCGCGCCCGTTCTGCGTATCGGCCGTGACGCCGCTGAATTCGAGTTTCCAGACGTCGCGTCCCTGGGTCCGGATGCTGTCGCAGAGCATGGACCACATGCCCGTGACTTCCCGGTGCCCGCGCAGCGAGAAGACCTCGTCCTCGAACGTGGCCTCGGGGGCGTAGCACCGGGCCATGGCGTCGTCCTCGAGTCGTGCGAAGGCCTCGTAGAAACGTTCAATCAGTTGTTGATTCGGATGCATCGAGGTCTCCTGGGGTGAGCGCGCGGGGCACCTCGCGCGCCAGAAAATCGTACACCGTCCGGATGGTCCCCCCGCTGTGAATTTCGCGGTGCACGGTCAGCCAGATCGGGAGGACCGGCAAGCTTAGTCCGGGCAGCACGCGCCGGACTGTCGCGTCGGTGTCAATCAGATAGTCGGCGATGAAGCCGATGCCCAGGCCAGCGCGTACCGCCTGCCAGGTGGCGATCAGGTCGTCCGTGCGCAAGGCGAAGTGCTCCGCCGTGGCCGGGTGGCCCATTGCCGCGAAGCCGCGCAGCAGGTCCTCGCCGTGGTCCATGCCGATCAGCTCGTGCCGGAGGAGATCGTCCGTGGCCGTGGGCACGCCGCGCCGGTCCAGGTAGCTGTGGCTCGCGCAGGCCGAAAGGGTGACTTCCGCGATGCGTCGCGCCACCAGACTGGCCTGGTCCGGCCGCACCATGCGCAGCGCGATGTCGGCCTCGCGCTGCAGCAAGTTGGAAACGGTGTTGCTGACCACGAGTTCGATCTGGATCGCCGGCTGCGCCGCGCGCAGGCGCGCGAGCACCGCGGGCAGCAGGTAGCAGGCCACCGGCTGGCTCGCGCTCAGCCGCACGGTGCCGCCGATCACCTGCCTGGCGCCCTGCAGGTGGTGGGCCAGGGCCGTGGCGCCTGCCTTCATGGCGCGCGCGGGGGGCGCCAGGGCCAGGGCCAGGGCCGTCGGCCGCAGTCCGCGGCCGGTGCGTTCGAACAGGGGGCCGCCCAATTGCGCCTCCAGTTCGGCGACGTGCCGCCCCGCCGTGGGTTGGCTGATGCCCAGCTGCCGCGCAGCACCCAGCAGGCTGCCACGGTCCAGGGCCGCGAGAAACGTCGGCACCAGGCTCCAGTCGAAGTTGATATTCATTTATGCAATCCTGATTTCGACAATTTAACAATTGTGTATTTGATGACGGCTTCCCACAATGCGGCCATTGTCGATACCGAGGGAGCGATTTCATGGAGAAAAGCGTGCTGATTCTGGGTGCGCGCGGCCGGCTTGGCGGCGCCGTGGCCCGGGCATTCGTGGCCGAGGGCTGGCAGGTGCTGGCGCAGTGCCGGCCGGGCCGTGGCCTGCCCGATGCGGCGCCGTCCGGTCTGCGGTGGCTGGCGCTTGACGCCGCCGACACCGAGGCCCTGAGCCGCGCAGCCGCAGGCGCCACGGTCGTGGTGCACGCCATGAGCCCCGCCT
>JAEWVY010000399.1 GCA_023396625.1 Pseudomonadota bacterium
GTAGTACTCGATGCCGGCGGTGGCGACGCCGTTGCCCATATCCTTGTAGACGCGGCTCTTGGTCGGGTCGCCCTCGAGCAGTTCGCGCCAGCGGCTGCGGAATTTGGCGCGCGCGGGCTCGTCCATCGGGAATTCCCGGCCGGGCAGCAGCCGCACCTCGGGCACAGGGTAGAGGCTGCGCTGGCTGTCCGGGTCGAAGGTGCGGATCGAGTCGATCTCGTCGTCGAACAGATCCACGCGGTAGGGCACGGGGCTGCCCATGGGGAACAGATCGATCAGGCCGCCGCGTACCGCGTATTCGCCGGGACTGACCACCTGGGTGACATGGCTGTAACCGGCCAGGGTCAGCTGGCTTTTGAGCTTGGCCTCGTCGAGCTTCTGCTTGACCTCAAAGTGGAAGGTGTAGCCGGCCAGGAATGCCGGGGGTGCCAGCCTGTAGAGCGCGGTGGTGGCCGGCACGACGACCACGTCTGCCCCCGTGTCCCGGTTCCGCTGCTGGATACGCCACAGAGTAGCCAGGCGTTCGCTGATGAGATCCTGATGCGGGGAGAACGTGTCGTAGGGCAGCGTTTCCCAGTCCGGGAACAGCGCGCAGCGCAAGGCCGGCGCGAAAAAGGCGATCTCCTCGATCAGGCGTTGCGCGTCGGCGGCATCGGCGGTGATGATCGCGGTGAGCTGTCCGGCGGCCTTCTCGCGCGCGGCCAGACGGGCCAGAAGCAATGCGTCGGCCGAGCCGACGGGCCGCGGCACGGTGAAACGGCGACCGGGGGAGAGCTTTGGTAAGTGCATGGACGGACCCAATGACAAGCACCCCCCGCCATCATGGGCGGGGGGTGCGACGGGGGGATTCTAGAATGGCTCGCCCATCATGACTGATACCCTGCCTTCGTTTCCCCACGCCAGCGAGGTTTCGGCGCCACGCTGCTTTGCCCTGATTCCCTGTGCTGGCGCGGGCTCACGCGCGGGCACGGTCCAGCCCAAGCAATACCGAACAGTGGCCGGCCAGCCGATGGTGCGCCACACCCTGGCCGCCTTTGCCGCCGTGCCGCGTCTGGCGCGCTGTCTGGTCGTCGTGGCGCCGGGTGACGCCTTCCTGCCGCTGGAGAGCGATTTCTTCGTGGTGGCCGATTGCGGCGGCGCGAGTCGCGCCGAGAGTGTGTGCAATGGGCTCGGACAGCTGTTGGCACTTGGCGCGGCGGAAGCGGATTGGGTGCTGGTGCATGACGCCGCGCGCTGCCTGGTCACGCCGGCCCAGATCGATGCGCTGATCGACGCCTGCCTGCCCGACCCGGTGGGCGGCCTGCTGGCCCTGCCGCTGCCGGACACGCTGAAGGTGGCGCAGGACGGCCGGGTCGGCGCGACGCTGGACCGCTCGGACAAATGGCTGGCGCAGACGCCGCAGATGTTCCGCATCGGCATGCTGCGCCGCGCGCTGCTGTCCGCGGCCCCGAGCGGGTTCGCGGGCATCACCGACGAGGCCAGCGCGATCGAGGCGGCCGGTCGTCAGCCGCGGCTGGTGCCGGGCAGCATGCAGAATTTCAAGGTCACCTACCCCGAGGATTTCGCCCTCGCGCAGGCCGTGCTCAGGAGCCGTCACACATGAACAACGTTATTCCCTTTCGCATCGGCGAGGGGTGGGATGTCCACGCCCTGGTGCCGGGGCGCCCGCTGGTCATTGGCGGGGTGACCATCCCCCATGCGACGGGCCTGCTCGGCCATTCGGACGCCGATGTGCTGCTGCATGCCATCACTGACGCCCTGCTCGGCGCGGCGGCGCTGGGGGACATCGGTCGCCATTTTCCGGACTCCGATCCGCGCTTCAAGGGCGCCGACTCCACGGTGCTGTTGGCCGAGACGGCGCGGCGGGTGCGCGAGGAGGGTTATGAGATCGGCAACATCGACAGCACGGTGGTGGCACAGCGGCCCAGGCTCGCACCCTACATCGACGCCATGCGGGACGTCACGGCCAGAGCGCTTGGCGTCGACGTGTCCCGGGTCAACATCAAGGCCAAGACGGCCGAAAAACTGGGGCCTGTCGGTCAGGAGGCCTGCATCGAGGCGCGCGCGATGGCACTAATTTATTAATAGCATAAAAGCGCCATTTGACGCTGGGAAACGGCAAAAAAACACCAAAATTTCGATCAGGATGCCTCATGCAGCCGCAGGCGGACGGAAAGTCCGCCGGAACTGCTGTTGGACAGCATGAAGCTGCCTCCCATGCGCTCGACCGTTTTGTCGACGATGGACAGGCCCAGCCCCGCCCCGGTGGCTGCCGTGCGTGCGGCATCGCCCCGGAAGAAGGGCTTGGTCAGGTTCCGCAAGGCGTCGGGGGCCACGCCCATGCCGTGGTCGCGCACCTTGATGTGGACCCAGTGGTCGCGTGCGCGCGCGGCAATGTCGATCGTGGCAATGCCGGTTTCCGGTGTCTTGCCGTAGCGGCGCGCATTTTCCACGAGATTGGAAATCACGCGCGCGAGTTCGACTTCATCGGCCATGACTTTCAGGGCGGGCGACACGTCGATGCTGATCCGGACGTCGTCCGCATCGCGGAAGGGATAGGCGCAGGCCTCGACGATTTCTGCCAGGACCACGGGCTTGAGTTCGGCCTGCCCCGGGCGGGCATAGTCGAGGAATTTGTCGATGATGGCGTCCAGTTGCGCGATGTCGGCCGCCATGTGCTCGCGCGCGTCGTCGTCGGCCACGCTCATCTCGGTTTCAAGCCGCAGGCGGGCCAGGGGCGTGCGCAGGTCATGGGAAATGCCCGCCAGCATCACGGCGCGGTCCTGTTCGATCTTGGCCAGTTGCGCGGCCATGCGGTTGAAGCCGATGTTGACCTCCCGGATTTCACTGGTCACCGCTTTTTCATCCAGATGACTGGCGTCGAAATCACCATCGCGCACACGGCTGGCCGCGAAGGAGAGCCGTTTGAGCGGCTGGTTGATCAGCCGGGCAATGATGGCGGCGCCTGTCAGCGACAGGATGGCCGCCGTGGCCAGCCAGATCAACCAGGTGCTGCTGCTGCCCGGACTCACCCTGGAAGGGTCCATGAGCAGCCAGTAGGCGTCGCCATCGATCTGGAAGCCCACCCACAACCCGGGTTCGCCGTTGACATCGCCGGCCACCACGGTGCCGGGCCCGAGCCGGCGCGAGAGTTCGTCGGTGATGCGGTCGTCGAGCGTGTTGCGGTCGAATGGTGAAAACTTGTCCTTGGGCTCCCGCGGTGCGATGCGCACGCCTTCCTGTTCGGCCAATGTCTTGATGAGGGACACGCGCGCGATGGCATCCGAATAGACCAGTGCGGCGCGGGTGAGATTGACCAGCGAGGCGATCTGCTGTGCCGCGAGGACGGCGCGGGGCTCGTACTCGAGGGTGCGGAAGGTCTGCACCCAGGCCACGGTGCTCCCGACGAGCAACAGGGCGAGCATGAAAAAGGTCCGCCAGAACAGGCTCAGCCCCACTCCGCCACGGCGCTTGTCCGTCAGGCGCGCCGATGCCGTTTCGAGCGGCGCGACCTCGGACACGTCCGCCGATGTGGCGCGTGCGCCATCGCTCCCGCGTTCACTTGCGGGCCGGCGCTTCATGCGGGCGCGTTCGAGCAGGGACAAGGTCTGGTGCTCCCTCGAGCGTCAACCCGCGCCGTCTGGAACGAACACGTAGCCGACGCCCCAGACGGTCTGGATGTAGCGAGGCGCGGCCGGATCCTGCTCGATGAGCTTGCGCAGGCGCGACACCTGGACGTCCAGGCTGCGGTCGAAAGGCTCGAACTCGCGGCCACGCGCGAGCTGTGCGAGTTTTTCGCGCGACAGGGGCTGTCGTGGGTGGCGGGCCAACGCCTTGAGCATGGCAAATTCACCGGTGGTCAGCGGCAGGTCTTCGCCATGGCGTCGCAACAGCCGCGCGCCCAGGTCGAAGGTGAAGGGGCCGAATTGCAGGATCTCGTTGTCGTTCGACGGCGCGCCTGGAGCCTCTTGTGTCGGGCGTCGGCGCAGCACCGCGTGCACACGGGCGAGCAGTTCACGCGGGTTGAAGGGTTTGCCCAGATAGTCGTCGGCACCCACCTCCAGGCCCACGATGCGGTCCACGTCCTCACCCTTGGCCGTGAGCATGATGATAGGGGTGCGGTCGCTGGCGGCACGAAGACGCCGGCAGATTGACAAACCATCCTCGCCGGGCAGCATCAGGTCGAGCACGATCAGATCGACGGCTTCTCGCAACAGAATGCGCCCCAGGGCCTTGCCATCTTCGGCCACCATCACTTCAAATCCTTCCTGGGAAAGGTAGCGTCGCAGCAGATCCCGGATGCGGGCGTCGTCGTCCACGACGACAATCTTGTCGGTGCGGCTTGCAATGGGGGTCATGGGGGCTCGTCCTGAATTTGTAACAGCGTCGATTTTGCGTGTGGCGCCCGCGTTTTTCGGGTTTTTTTCCGGATTTTTCCTGCTGTTACAAATGTTGCGCCGTGACGGTGGGCGGTACATCGGATCCATACGAACACGTGGCAGGCTTACCGAACCATTCGAGGACATCATGAAGATACCGGTCATTGCGTTGCTGTCGATGTGTGCGGCAGGTTTCGCCGCAGCCCAGGGCCCGGCGCCCATGGATGGAGTGGCTGCGCTGGCGCCGGGGCAGCAGCGCCGCGCCGATTTGCGGGAAGCCGTTCAAGCCCAGCGGATGGGGGGCCTGCCGCCGGGGGATGGCCGGCGGCTGACCCCACTCCAGCGGGCGGAACTGCGCGACCAGATTCGGCAGCACGGCGTTTCGCCTCATACCGGGCGCCAACCGTGAACCCGGGGCTGTGGATGCCGCGAACCGCCCGTGTCGAAAATTCGATCTGAAATTTTTACAGAACAGCACACCATGAAGAAACGCCTGAAAATCGCCGAAAGAGCCGGCATCGTCCTCGTCGCAGCCGTGATGGCCTCGATGCTGTGTCCACCCGCGGCAGGAGCCGAGCCCAAGGTGGAGGTGGCCCGGAATGTGGTTCAGCTGGCAGCCAGCGCCTCGGTCGAAGTGGCCCAGGATCAGCTTTCGATCACGCTCACCACCACACGTGAGGCGTCCGATGCGCAGACGCTGCAGCAGCAGCTCAAACAGGCGCTCGATGCCGCGCTGGGGGAGGCGCGCAAGGCTGCCGCCCCGGGTCTGATGGATGTTCGCACGGGGCATTTCACCTTGTCTCCGCGACGCGGCCGTGACGGCAGGATCACCGGCTGGCAAGGCGGCACGGAACTGGTTCTCGAGGGGCGAGATTTCCCCCGCATCAGCGCGGTCGCAGGGAAAATTCAGACGCTGACGCTGGGACAGGTGCGGTTCAGCCTCAGCCGGGAAGAGGCGTTGCGCGTGGAGGCTCAGGCACGCGAGGCGGCTATCGAGCGCTTCAGGGCGAAGGCGGATGCCATCGCCCGCGGCTTCGGCTTCGGGGCCTATGCCTTGCGCGAAATTTCAGTCAACGCGGACGACGCCAATCCGTCGCAGCCCATACCCCGGATGCGGGCCATGGCGAGTTCCGACAGCGCGGAAATGCCGGTCCCCGTGGAGGCGGGTCGGTCGACCGTGACCGTCACGGTCTCCGGCACGGTTCAGTTGCGATGATTGATGAGAATTTCGACGTTATCCAGCACCAAATGGTGATACTTCGCTATTAAAAACAGAGTATTTTCGAGGGTGTGAACTGACGGTGATGTTTATTGTGCGGCCCAGCCACCGTCCATGTTCCATGCCACGCCGCGGACATTGTCGGCGGCGGGCGAGCACAGGAAAACCGCCAGTCCACCCAGTTCTTCGGGGGTGGTGAACTGCATCGAGGGCTCTTTTTCACCAAGCAGCAGGCGCTTGGCCTCATCGTTCGAAATGCCCAGCGCCGCGGCGCGGGCATCGACCTGCTTTTGCACCAGTGGGGTGAGCACCCATCCCGGACAGATGGCGTTGCAGGTGACGCCGGTGGTGGCGTTTTCCAGCGCCGT
>JAEWVY010000030.1 GCA_023396625.1 Pseudomonadota bacterium
TCACCGGCGAGATCACCTACGGCCTGGAGCGCCTGGCCATGTACCTGCAGGGCGTGGACAACGTCTACAACCTGAAGTGGACGGACACCCTGAGCTATGGCGACGTCTATCACCAGAACGAGGTGGAGCAGTCCACTTACAACTTCGAGCACAGCGACGCCGACTTCCTGTTCACCGCCTTTGCCGCGCACGAGAAGCAGGCCAAGCACTTGATGGAGCAACAACTGGCGCTGCCGGCCTACGAACAAGTTCTGAAGTGCGCGCACAGCTTCAATCTGCTGGACGCGCGCGGCGCCATCAGCGTGACCGAGCGCGCCGCCTACATCGGCCGCATCCGCAACCTGGCGCGCAGCGTGGCGCAGAGCTACTACGAGAGCCGCGAGCGCCTGGGCTTTCCCATGGCACCGCGCGAATGGGTGGCGCAGATGACGCCCTCGGCGAAGAAGGCCGCCTGAAATGAACCACCCTCGAAGCGCTTTCGGCGCCTCCCCCTCCAGGGGGTGTCACCCGCGGCCCGGCCAAGCCGGTGCCGCGATGGCCCTGGTCTCAAACGATTGAATGACATGACGACCCAAAACCTCCTCGTTGAACTGTTTGTGGAAGAACTGCCGCCCAAGGCGTTGAAGAAGCTGGGCGACGCCTTCGCCGGCGTGCTGGCCGAGCAGCTCAGGGCGCAGGGCCTGGCGCCGGTGGAGAGTGTGGTCACGGCATTTGCCTCGCCGCGCCGCCTGGCCGCCCACGTCACGAACGTGTCGCGCAAGGCCGAGGACAAGACCGTCAAGCACAAGCTCATGCCGGTCAGCGTCGGCCTCAAGGCAGACGGCCAGGCCACGCCGGCGCTGCTGAAAAAACTCAGCGCGCTCGGCGCCGATGTCTCCGACCCCGCCGCCGCCGTGGCCGCGCTCAAGCGCGCGCCCGATGGCAAGGCCGAGGCCCTGTTCCACGACAGCCTGGTCACCGGCGCGACGCTGGACACCGGCCTGCAGAAGGCGTTGGACGAAGCGATTGCCAGGCTGCCCATTCCCAAGGTGATGAGCTACCAGCTCGAAGCGGACTGCGACTTGCCCGGATGGAGCAGCGTGCATTTCGTGCGCCCGGCGCACAGTCTGGTGGCGCTGCACGGCAGCACCGTGGTGCCGGTCAAGGTGCTGGGACTGCGCGCTGACCGCGCCACGCAGGGCCATCGCTTCGAGGCGGCCCGGTCGCCGGTGGTCATCGCCGATGCCGACAGTTATGCCGAAACCCTGCTGCGCGACGGCGCGGTCATCGCCAGCTTCAATGACCGGCGATTCGCCATCGTGCAGCAGCTGGCCCAGGCGGCCGAGCGTCTGGGGCCGAGCTACGAGGTGCTGATGGACGAGGCGCTGCTCGACGAGGTGACCGCTCTGGTGGAGCGCCCCAACGTGCTGGTGTGCCAGTTCGAGCCGGAGTTCCTGGACGTGCCGCAGGAGTGCCTGATCCTCACCATGAAGGCCAACCAGAAGTACTTTCCGCTGCTGGATGCCCAGGGCAAGCTGACGAACCAGTTTCTGGTGGTCAGCAACATCAGTCCCGAAGACCCGAGCGCCGTGATCGGCGGCAACGAACGCGTGGTACGCCCGCGCCTGGCGGACGCCAAGTTCTTCTTCGACCAGGACCGCAAAAAGACGCTGGCCTCGCGTGTCGAAGGGCTGGACAAGGTGGTCTATCACAACAAGCTCGGCACCCAGGGCGAGCGGGTGGAGCGTGTGCGCGCCATTGCCCGCGAGATTGCGGGGTTGCTCGCGCAATCGGGCTCGCCGATCGGTGATGAAGCCCTCACGAAAAGCGTCGACATGGCGGCCCGGTTGGCCAAGGCGGATCTGCTGACCGACATGGTGGGCGAGTTCCCCGAACTGCAGGGCATCATGGGCGGCTACTACGCGCGCCACGACGGACTCGGCGAGGACGTGGCCCTCGCCATCGAGGACCACTACAAACCACGCTTTGCCGGCGACGAACTGCCGCGCAACCTCACCGGCATGGTGGTGGCGCTGGCGGACAAGCTGGAAACCCTGGTCGGCATGTTCGGCATCGGCAACCTGCCCACCGGCGACAAGGATCCGTTCGCGCTGCGCCGCCATGCGCTGGGGGTGATCCGCATGCTGATCGAGAAGGGATTGCCGCTGGACCTGGCGGACCTGCTGCGCGGCGCGGTGCCGGTGTTTGGCGACAGGATCGCCGACGCCACGACCGCTTTGACCGACTTCATCTATGACCGCCTTGCCGGCAGTCTGCGCGAGCAGGGCTACAGCGCGCAGGAGGTGGATGCCGTGCTGGCGCTGCGCCCGCAGCGCCTGGCCGACGTCGCACCGCGCTTGCAGGCGGTGCGCGCCTTCGCCGCCCTGCCCGAGGCGCCCGCGCTGGCGGCTGCCAACAAGCGTATCGCCAATATCCTGAAAAAGGCCGGCGAGGTCGATGCGCATGTCAATCACGACTTGCTGCGCGAACCCGCGGAGCAGGCGCTGCACGCGGTCATGCTGCGCCTCGTGCCCGAAGCCGACGCGCAGTTCGATGAAGGTGACTACACCGCGTCGCTGCAGACGCTGGCAGCCCTGCACGGACCGGTCGATGCGTTTTTCGACGACGTCATGGTCAACGCCGAGGAAATGGATCTGCGCCTGAACCGTCAGGGCTTGCTCAAGAGCCTGCACGTGGCGATGAACCGGGTGGCCGACCTGTCCCGTCTGGCGGCCTGAGTCGCCGATTCGTGCCGTGGCCGCCCCTGATCGTCCTGCGACCGAGGCGTCCTCCCACGGGGCGCGGCCACGCCTGTTGTGGATCGCTCTGGCGCCACCCGTGCTGTGGCTGGCGGTGCGAGCCGGGCTGCAATGGCGGGAGGCCCGGGCACCCCGCGCACCCGCGCTGCCGCTGGAGACCGTGACCACGGTGGGCGGGACGTCCGAACTGCTGTGGCTCGGGCTGGCTGGGCTGGTGGCGTTGGCGGCGCTGGTGTGGGGGGTGAGGCGGCTGAAGCATCCCGGACGGCTGGGCCTGTTGGCCTGGCTGCTGCTGTGGCTTGGCGGCAGCGTGGCCTTGCTCGAGCGCGAACTCAACCGATGGGACCTGCAGACCGCCTCGCCGGTGGAAGCCCGGGTCCTGGCCAGTCGCGCGGTGGCGCCGAGTCCGCGTGCCGTGGGAGGCACGCGGCTGTATCTGCAGGTTGATGGCCTGGTGTCCCCACACTCGGTGCTGAGCGACGACCCGCGCCTGGCGGGGCTTCGTCCGGGGGACGGGCTGTCGCTCGACCTGACGCCTGGGCGCTTTCATGGCTGGTTCGTCACGGGCTGGCGCCTGCCTGTCGCGACGCCATCGCCCATGCCCGCCACCGTCCGATAATGGCGGGCATGAAACTCGTCATTCTGGACCGCGACGGCGTGCTCAATGCCGCCAGCGACGACTTCATCACCGTGGCCGAGGCCTGGGTGCCCCTGCCCGGGGCGCTCGAGGCCGTCGCGCGGATCAATCAGGCCGGTTACCACGTGGTGATTGCCTCGGACCAGTCGGGCCTGGGGCGGGGGCTGTTCGACGTGGGCGCGCTTAACGCCATCCACGCCCGCCTGCACAAGATGCTGGCGGCGGCAGGCGGGCGGCTCGACGCGGTGTTCTATTGTCCGCACGGCCCCGACGAACCCTGCGCGTGCCGCAAGCCGCTGCCGGGTCTGTTCGAGCAAATCAGCGAGCGTTTCGGCGTGAATCTGAGCGAGGTGCCGACGGTCGGCGCGAACATCCACCATCTGGTGGCGGGCGTCGCCGCGGGCTGTGAGCCGCATCTGTTGCACGCCGCGCCCGATGGGGGGCCGTGGCTGGCCGACTTGCCCGCCGGCACCCAGGTGCATGCCGACCTGGCCGCATTTGCCGAGATGTTGCTGGCGCGCCCGTCCGGGCCATCGGTGGTTTCGCAGACCTTTCCATTGCCACTGGCCCGTTGACGTGTGGATGGATGGCGCCGCGGTGTTCCGCTGAATGACCTCATGGCCTTGATTCGGTCATTGATCCATGCGCTGTGGATGCTGGCCACCATGGTGCCCCTGGCCGTGGCCATTCTCGCTGGCGCGGCCGTCGGCGTTCGCGGTGTGCCCCTGTACCGCATCGCGCGCGCCTGGGTCAAGCTGTGCATCGACGGGGCGCGTGTCCTCGTCGGTATTCGCGTCCGCGTCACCGGCATGGAGCACCTGCCTTCGGGGGCCACGAGTCCGGCGATCCTGCTGGTCAAGCATCAGTCCACCCTGGAGACGTTCCTGATGCCGGTGCTGATGCCACGTCCGCTGGCCTACGTGTTCAAGAAGGAACTGCTCCAGGTGCCTTTTTTTGGCTGGGCCATTGGCCGGCTCGACATGATCCACATCGACCGTGGTCAGCGCGCCCAGGCGTTCAGGCGGGTGGCCGAACAGGGGCGCAAGCTGCTGGACCGGGGCATCTGGGTCATCATGTTTCCCGAAGGCACGCGTGTGGCGCGTGGCGCCCGTGGCACCTACCGCAGCGGCGGCACGCGCCTGGCGGTGGATACCGGCGCGCCGGTGATTCCGGTGGCCGTGAGCTCGGCCAAGTGCTGGCCACGCCGGGCCTTCATCAAGTTTCCCGGCGTGGTGGATGTCTCGATCGGTCAGCCGATCCCGAGCGAGGGGCGCGATCCCGACGAACTCATGCGCGAGGTCGAAACCTGGATCGAGACCGAGATGCAGCGGCTCGATCCCGAGGCCTACCCCGCGCCCGGGACCACAGGCGGGGCCCCCACCCGGGCGGACGGATGCGGGGCATGATCCAGCTCGTGCTCGACCTGCTGGTGCCAGGAGGGGGCGAGGTGCCCGCATCGCCGGCGGCGACTTTTTCCAAGGAAAAAAGACCTGACTCCAGCGTCGATCAGTCTCATTCAGCTATCAAAAAAGAAGCGAATTCATTGCCCCTGGTGTTCAGTCACCCGCAGGCGACCCGTGCCGTCGCGCTGTCGGGCGTGCGCGTGGGGTATCGCTTCGAGCGTGCGCGCCGGCGCAGCATCGGGTTTTCCGTGGACAGCGACGGGCTGACCGTGCGCGCGCCGACCTGGGTGCCGCTGGGTCAGGTCGAGGCGGCGTTGCACGACAGGTCGGCATGGGTTCTGCGCAAGCTGGGGGAATCGCGCGAGCGCCAGGCCCGCCAACAGGGTGCGTGCATCGAATGGCGCGACGGAGCCGTCTTTCCGCTGCTCGGAAGCCAGGTGCGCGTGGTGCTCGATCCTGCCCATGACTTTGGTGCGGCGGGCGCCGTGCTCGACGCGGAAAAAGCGTCCACGGCAGCTCTGGGGGTGGACGCGAGGACGCTGCGCGTGGGGCTGCCCACGGCGGCGGCTCCCGAGCAGATTCGCGACGCCGTGCAGGCCTGGCTGATGCGTCACGCACGCGACCATTTCCAGCAACGTTTGAATCACTTCGCACCGCTGCTGCAGGTGCGGTGGCGCAAGCTCAGCCTCAGCTCGGCCGGCACCCGCTGGGGCAGTGCGCGCGCCGACGGCGCCATCCGTCTGAACTGGCGTCTGGTCCATTTCGATCCGGCCGTGGTCGACTACGTGGTGGCCCACGAACTCAGCCACCTGCGGGTCATGGACCACAGTCCGCGTTTCTGGGAGACAGTGCACAGTGTCGTGCCCGACTATGCCGAACTGCGCGGGCGACTCAGGAACGAAGTGATTCCGCATTGGTAGCAGAGACCACGGCCGGCGACGCTGCGAGGCGTAGGGCGCCCGCCTGAACGCTGCCATCGGTCAGCGCTGAGCCCCGAACCGGTACACGCCGTCCGCGTCCCGCGTGCGCACCAGTTGCCCGTCGAACCACAGCGCGTGCAGGTGCGCCACCGACTCGCCCATGGCGAAGGTGGTCTGGTGCAGGTCGAGCTTGCGCTTGAACAGCACGGCCAGGATGTCGGCCGCGCTGCGCGGAGCTGTGCGGCAGGCCTGCAGCACCTCGTCCAGGCGCTCGCGATGGTGTTGCGCCAGTTGGTCCAGGCGCGTGTGCAGCCCCTGGAACGGGCGACCGTGCGAGGGCAGGACGAGCGTGTCGGCATCGAGCGCGCGGTACTTTTCCAGCGAGACCAGAAACAGCTTGAGCGGGTTGGACTCGGGCTCGATGTCGTACACGCTCACGTTGGTGGAAATGCGCGGCAGCACCATGTCGCCGGAGATCAGCACCCGCGCTTGCGCGCTGTACAGCGCGATGTGCTCTGGCGCGTGGCCATGGCCGCTGATGCAGCGCCACTCGCGGCGGTTCGCGCCCGTGCCGATGGTGATGAGGTCGCCGTCCATCATGCGGCGATAGCTGGGCGGCACGGCCGGCACCATGCCCGGGTAGTAGCTGGCGCGGGCGCGGATTTTTTCCTGCGCCTCGGGGTCGGTCAACCCGTGCGCGGCAAAGAAGCGCGCCGCGTTCTCACCGCCAAAGCCGGTGGTGCTCTGCGAGGCCATGCGCGCGGCACCGTAGTCGGTGGCGCTGATCCACAAACTGCAGGCCCCCACGCTCCGCCGCTGCGCGGGTCGCTGTCCCTCGAGGGGGCTGCCCCCGGCTTGAGGCGACTCGGCGCCGGGTTCGCCACTCCAGCGCTCGCACAGCCAGTGCGCCAGACCGATGTGGTCCGGGTGCATGTGGGTCACGATCACGCGCAGGATGGGCAGGCCCTCCAGTTCGTTCGCGAACACCGATTCCCACTGGGCCTTGGTCTCGTCGCGGCTGATGCAGCAGTCCACCACGCTCCAGCCCTGGCGGCCGTCGATCTCGTCGCGCAGCAGCCACAGGTTGATGTGGTCCAGCGCGAAGGGCAGGCTCATGCGGATCCATTTGACACCGGGGGCGACCTCGATGGCGCGGCCGGCGGGCGGCACGGTGTGATCCAGAGGGTATGTCAGTTGCTGTTCGAGGTGGTTCATGAGAATTTTTGGTTCATAATTGACGTTTACGTAAACGTCAATAAAGCCCGGGCATTGTAGTTGGCGCCACTCGCCGGTGCTGTCGCCCATGTTGACTTCCTCAGCGTCTCCTCGTCATGGCCCCTACCTACAGCATCCGCGATCTCGCCAGGGAATTCGACCTCACCACGCGGGCGATGCGTTTTTACGAGGACATGGGCCTGTTGCAGCCCGAACGCACCGGGCCGGGCGGACGCAACCGCATCTACAGCGGGCGGGACCGGACCCGGCTCAAACTCACCTTGCGGGCCAAGCGTCTGGGTCTGAGCCTGACCGAGGCCAAAGAGATCATCGACATGTACGACAGTCCGCGTGACACCGAACCCCAGTTGCGCAAGTTTCTGCAGGTGCTGGCCTCGCACCGGCAGCAGCTGGAAGACCAACTGGCCGAAGTACAGGCCAACCTGGACGAGGTCAAGGCGCATGAAAAGGAAGCGCGTGTGCTGTTGGCCAAATCCGCCAAGGCGGCCCCCGTGGCCCGCCGCAACAACCCGGACACAGGGGCGTCGCCATCATGACCGCGCTGTTCTCTCGCGTGCACCAGAGCTTTCTGCGCCAGGGGATGATGCAGCACCTCGACGCCCGGCTGACCAAGGTGGAGCAGGGACTGGTCGAGATCGTGCTGCCGTATTCCGACAAGGTGACGCAGCAGCAGGATGGCTTCCATGGCGGCGCCATGGGCGCCGTGGCCGACATCGCTGGTGGTTATGCCGGCCTGACCGTGGCGCCCGAGGGCATGGAGGTCGTCACGGTCGAATACAAGATCAACTTCCTCGCCAGCTTCCAGGGCGGCGCGCTGCGCGCCATCGGCCGCGTCGTGCGGGGTGGCAAGCGCATCATCGTGACCACCGCCGAGGTGGTGCATGTGGACGACGCCGGCCACACCTCACCCTGCGCCGTCATGCAGCAGACGCTGGTGCCGGTGCCCAAAACCTACTGACTGTCGCAGTCCTTCCCGCATCCTCATTTTCAGGAGACACACCATGAACAACCTACCCGGACTCAACTTCCAGCTGGGGGAGGACATCGACGCCTTGCGCGATGCCGTCCGCGACTTTGCCCAGAGCGAGATCGCCCCACGCGCCGCCGAGATCGACAGGAACGACCAGTTCCCGATGGACTGCTGGCGCAAGATGGGCGAACTCGGCGTGCTGGGCATCACCGTGCCCGAGCAGTACGGCGGCGCCAACATGGGTTACCTGGCCCACATGGTGGCCATGGAGGAAATCAGCCGCGCCAGCGCCTCGGTCGGCCTGTCCTACGGTGCTCACTCCAACCTGTGTGTCAACCAGATCAACCGCAATGGCAGCGAGGCCCAGAAGCAAAAGTACCTGCCCAAGCTGATTTCCGGCGAGCACGTGGGCGCGCTGGCCATGAGCGAGCCCGGCGCGGGCAGCGACGTCATCAGCATGAAGCTCAAGGCCGAGGACAAGGGCGGCTACTACCTGCTCAACGGCAGCAAGATGTGGATCACCAACGGGCCCGACGCCGACACCCTGGTGGTCTACGCCAAGAGTGAACCGGAGCTGGGCGCGCGCGGCGTCACGGCCTTTCTGATCGAGAAGGGCATGAAGGGTTTTTCCATTGCGCAAAAGCTCGACAAGCTGGGCATGCGCGGCAGCCACACCGGCGAGCTGGTGTTCAACAACGTGGAGGTGCCGGCGGAAAACGTTCTGGGCGGTCTGAACAACGGCGCCAAGGTCCTGATGAGCGGGCTGGACTACGAGCGGGCCGTGCTCACGGGCGGCCCCCTGGGCATCATGCAGGCGGTGATGGACAACGTCATCCCCTACATCCACGACCGCAAGCAGTTTGGCCAGAGCATCGGCGAGTTCCAGCTGATCCAGGGCAAGGTGGCCGACATGTACACCGTGCTGCAGGCCGGCCGCTCTTTCGCCTATACCGTGGCGAAAAACCTCGACCTGCTCGGCACCGAGCACGTGCGCCAGGTGCGAAAGGACTGCGCCTCGGTCATTTTGTGGTGCGCCGAAAAGGCCACCTGGATGGCCGGGGAGGGCGTGCAGATTTATGGCGGCAACGGCTACATCAACGAGTACCCGCTGGGCCGTTTGTGGCGCGACGCCAAGCTGTATGAGATCGGCGCGGGCACGAGCGAAATCCGGCGCATGTTGATCGGCCGGGAGCTGTTCGCGGAAACCCTGTGAGGGCACGGGACCCCGGTAAGATGAAGCCATGAGTGCCGGCCTGCAACACCTGCTCGACAACAACCGCGCCTGGGCTGCGCGCATGGAGCGGCAGCGGCCAGGATTTTTTTCCCGGCTGGCGCAACAACAGACGCCCAGGTACCTGTGGATTGGCTGCTCCGACAGCCGGGTTCCGGCCAACGAAATTACCGGGCTCGACCCCGGCGAGGTGTTCGTGCACCGGAACGTGGCCAATGTCGTGGTGCATTCCGACTTGAACGCGCTTTCGGTCATCCAGTTCGCGGTCGACCACCTGAAGGTGGAGCACATCATGGTGGTCGGGCACTACGGCTGCGGCGGCGTGCTGGCCACGCTGCGCGGCACCCGCGTCGGCCTGGCCGACAACTGGCTGCGTCATGTGCACGACGTCAGGATCCGGCACCGCAAGCGGCTGGACCATCTGCCCGTGACGCAGCAGGAAGACGTGCTGTGCGAGATGAACGTGATCGAGCAGGTGGGCAATGTGGCGCTGACCAATGTGATCCAGGACGCCTGGGCCCGAGGGCAGAAAATCACGGTCCACGGCTGGTGTTATGGACTCAGGGACGGCCTCGTGAAAGACTTGGGCGTGAGCATGAGCCGCCCGGCCGAAGTCATGGACCAATTCCGCAGCGCGCTCAAGCGTTATCCGCGCGATGCCGCGCCGTCGCCCTCGGTTTGACATTCCATGCTATTGCAAAAACTCGACTCCCCGCTGGCCTTCGACATCGCCAAGGCCATGATGGATGGCTTCAATCGCCACTACCGGCTGTTCCGCACCGAATCGGCCCGGGCCAAGCACCGCTTTGAAACCGCGGACTGGCACGGCCAGCAGCGCGCCCAGCGCGAGCGCATCGAGTTCTAC